>CACYLQ010000183.1 GCA_902775195.1 uncultured Pseudobutyrivibrio sp. | reverse complement strand
AAGATGGTGGAAAATGGAGCACGGCAACCATGCTTAAATATATAGAAGAGCTAGTGGCTATGCTTGGCGTATAGTGTCTCAAATGGAGGTTTCTTTAATTAACATTGTTTGCCTCATTATATATTTCGCCTATCTTGCAAGACATTGCTTTGAAGTATACAGTATAGAAGTTAGCTTCCCAACTGTTAGGATCCTTTATCAGAATCATCTCATAGTACTTTGCTGCATTCTCACTGTTGTCTGAGTCTTTGGCTCTTCTTGCAATCTGATATAGGTTAGCAAGCTCATCAGAAGAATCAACTTTGACAGTTCCTTGAATTGTCAACTTCTTAGCTTCTTCCAGTTTTACTTTGGAGCCACAATACGAGCAGAAACCTTCTGCTCTACTATCGTCCAACTGAATAGATGCACCACAATTAGGACATTTTACGTTAACTAAACTCATAATTATTATAGTTTAAATTATAATTTATTTGGTATAGGTGGTGGAACAGAACTATCATTTTGCGGGTGGTTAAATTCCGGAAATGTTTCCAAATTAGCCCACGATGTCATTCCTTTTTTCCATGCTAATATTTTTAACACTGACGAATCTTGGTTTATTGCTTGCTGAATTTGGGATGCACTATATGGACCAGCTTGTTTGCCATTTATTGCCAAGTAATAATCTATATTAACAGGAATTGGTGGAGGTGTATTGTTCTGCTCCGGTGAAAGTTGATCTGCCATTTGCTTACCAATATTCATAGTTGCTCCGAAACCCAATCCTGCATTAATGAAAGCTGCACCTGCACCACTCTCATTTTCCGCCGCTTTATCCATGACATCGAAAGAACGCTCCATCTTATAATTATCTTTACCAGCAATTTTGAGTCGAGCGGAAAGGTTCTTGGCTTTTTTTATTTCGTTCAAACTTGGATCGTTTTCTGGAATATTGATAGAAATAAAATTGAATAGCAATAAATCTAATCCATAATCCAAGAAATATGGCTTTAACTTTTCTTCGCTGAAACTTGAAATTTCTCCTAAATGAGTAGGTATATCAAGAATAGAGATCTTATCTGATGTTATTTTAGAAGCTATAACTTCTGTTAGTTTTGAGAGCAGAACACCTCTAAAATATGCTTGCAACTGGACTTCGCTAAAATCAGATTGATTTCCAACAAGTCCGTAAACAAATTTTTCTGGGTTGCTAACCTTGAATCCATATTGACCATAAGCCCTAACAGGAACTATAATTTCGTATTTAGGGTCTTCTAGAAGAATTGGAGTCTCTGTGCCCCATTTTAGATTAAGCTTATTTAGGGTGCTAACAAACCATACATCTGCTTGCCAAGGAGAATCGCTTCCAAATGGAATATTGATTATCTTGTTGAGTATAGGAATATTATTAGATTTTAGTGTGTAAGTGCCTTCTGTAAATTTATCACACACTTTACCACCCTTGACAAAGAATGCTACTTGGCCTGGGTACACGACCAACTGAGATCCCCACCGTAAATCACACGATGGAAATTTGTGGACGATAACACCTTCCTGTTGCTCATATTTAACAATATCAATTATTGCCATGATATTCGGTTTTTAATTCTTAAATGCAAATTTAAGATTTTTCTTGTAAACTTCCAAGACTATTCAAATTATTTTTTTACGCTATTCCTTATATTGCTTTTATGCTAATGCCGAAATCCTCTAAACTTAATACAATATACAACATTGCAAAATTCAGATATATATTGTCCCTTGCCGCCGTGCCAGCCTTCAAAGCGCTTAATGATGAGAGCAGCCCGCTGAATGGGTGGCAACTGTATTAAGGCAACTGTCTTCTACGCCATAGCAGGTATATAGTGCAACGCCACCAAAGAGAGATATGAGTGTCAACTAAAAAAACAAAGCTTAATCATAATCTATGCCAGCTACAGCCATTCCAACGAGATTTGGATGGAGCATACATAGCGTTCCAGCTTTCACTTTTTGAGAGATCACGGTCATAATACTTTTTACATTAGAGTCTGGCCGATATATCAATGCCTCCTTAGCCAAAGCTTTGACTTCTACAGGATGGTTCTTTCTGGAAACCAACATGTCAAGCAAAGCTGATATACTCCCCGTATAGCCACCCCACGCTTTGAGCTTATATGTAGCAGATCGACCTATGCCCTCAATTCTATCGTCCTTCTTTATAGCAGTCCTTATTATGCTCTCTGTTACACGAGAGTCATTAGGATATCGGCTTGAGATCTCCTTGTAGATTTCATGGATATGCATTGGAGATCCGTTAGCTTGTAGAATCGAGTAAACTAAATCTGCATAGTTCAACTTATTAGCCTTAAGGATGAGATTACCCTTATCGTCAGCATCACATATTCCCAGACTTTTAGCGATGTAAGCCAGCATTTGACCAATATGGTTAAGGTCTTCCTCATCCATTTTAATTTTATCTGGCCCTAGGCTTGTCCAGTATTTTTCATTATCGACAAAGGTGTCGTATATGGGCAACTTTTCATCCACACATCTCTTAAGACTTGCACGCCGCCTGATTTGCGTCAAAGCACCATCAAAGCTAAATCCCCCAAAATGCCAAGAGCAGACCACATAGATATCATTGCCATAGCTTTTTATAGCTTGGGCACTCACGAGCCGTGAAATCGCACAAAAAGCAAGGAAGGTAAGGTCTGCCTTCTCAATTTCAATCAGATGCTGATAATCTGAACTTTCTTTCGTGAAGAAATCATCGAAAATGAACGGGTATGCATTAAATACTTCATCAGAGAACAAATACCTGGCATAATGAACCCATACGTTAGAAGTAGTCATCAGCTGCCTTACCCTTTCTCTTGAAAAATGACTCTCTGCAGCAAGCTTCTCAAGACTCTTACGCTGATCGCCGCCGATACCATAATAGTCCCTATACATTTGGGTCTTCTGGTCGTTACTACTCTCGAAGAAATGCTTTGCAATAAAGAACATAGGGTAATGTCCGTACTTTTCATTGAAAGCATCAACGAACATCACACCATCATCATCAAGAAACGGATAGGTACTTCGTATCACATCATGTTTTGCATCTTTGTTATCACCAAACAAGATATGCATGACCATAGTGCGGGCCTTCTCGTGGAGACAGGTTAACTCCCGGGCATCTCTTTCTCTTATCCCATTAAATAGGAAGAAATTATGTTGTTGAAGGATAAAATAAATGATGCTATCGGCACTTCTGGGCCTGACAACATTCCGCAAAAAACTCAAGCATCCTACGGTCAGCTCTCCACACAGATCGTCAAACTTTATGACTATACATTCTTGTCTTTCTTCGGAAAGCAACATGTACTTTTCAAGATCTTGCCAATCTCTGCGAAGACCACGCAAGAACAGCCTGACCCTTGCTTCTATTTCCTGCCCTATCCTGACGTCCTTACACTCAATGGCAGCAAGAGCAAGAAACGCTATCAACTAAAGAAACCTCCATTCTAGACACTATACAATTTTGCCCTTGCTTTGCCGTTTCTGGCTTAGCAAGGGCTTGCTTTTGTAGTAAGCCCGCTTAAACT
>CACYLQ010000182.1 GCA_902775195.1 uncultured Pseudobutyrivibrio sp. | reverse complement strand
TCTTTTAGAAGAATTAGATTATGAATTATATGCAGGAGAGCTTGATAAAGAAATCTCCACATTAGTATACGACTCTAGAAAGGTAGAGAAGGATAGCGTGTTTGTCTGTATCTCAGGTACAGTTAGGGATGCACACGATTTCATCCCTGATGTAATCGGAAGGGGCGCTACTGCAATCATCATTGAAAAGGACGTAGAGCCAGTAGATGGCATCACATACATCAAGGTTAAAAACAGTCGCCAGGCACTTGCTATTCTTTCAGCTGCTTACTTTGGTCATCCAGCAAAGGAACTCAAGACCATTGGTATCACTGGTACAAAGGGTAAGACAACCACTACTTACATGGTAAAGTCTATCCTTGAAAAGGCTGGTATCAAGACTGGCCTTATCGGAACAATAGAGTCAATCGTAGGCGAGGAGCGTATTCCAGCTGTTAACACAACACCTGAATCTTACCGTGTTCAGGAGCTTTTCAGACAGATGGTAGATGCTGGCCTTGATGCTGTTGTTATGGAGGTTAGCTCACAGGCTCTTATGCTTCACAGAGTTTCAGGCTTCACTTTTGACATCGGTGTATTTACAAACCTTGAGCCAGATCATATCGGCGAGAACGAACACAAGGATTTCGCAGATTATATGCACTGCAAGAGTCTTCTTTTCCAGCAGTGTAAGGTAGGTATCTTCAACGGAGACAGCGAGCACATCGATGGCATCCTTGATGGACATACTTGCGATGTTATCAAATACGGTTACGGCAAGGACAACGACCTTGTTGCTGAAAACGTAGAGCTTCTTAAGGAGCACGGTGCACTTGGAGTTAAGTACCATATCGCTGGCAAGGAAAACATGGATGTTGAGGTAAATGTGCCAGGAACATTCTCTGTTTACAATTCACTTACAGCAGTTGCCATCTGCAAGCAGTTTGATGTTGCAGAGGACAAAATCAAGGCAGCTCTTAAGGATGTTCACGTAAAGGGACGTATCGAGCTTGTCCCAGTTTCAAAGAAATTTACAGTCATGATTGACTATGCACATAATGCTATGGCCCTTGAGAGCCTTCTTACA
Source organism: uncultured Pseudobutyrivibrio sp. (assembly GCA_902775195.1). Lineage (GTDB taxonomy): Bacteria > Bacillota > Clostridia > Lachnospirales > Lachnospiraceae > Pseudobutyrivibrio. The sequence continues at coordinate 2,514 of CACYLQ010000182.1, read as the reverse complement.
ACACTTAAGGCTTACGAGCCAGGTAGACTTGTTTGTCTCTTTGGCTGCGGTGGAAACCGTGCAAAGAGCCGTCGTTACGAGATGGGGCAGGTTAGTTCAAAGCTTGCAGACCTTACAGTTGTCACATCAGACAACCCACGTAACGAAGAGCCAATGGACATCATTAACGACATCTTAATCGGTGTAAAGAAAGCCGATGGCGAATATGTAACTATCCCTGACCGCAAGGAAGCAATCCGCTATTGCCTTGTAAATGCAAAGGAAGGGGACATTGTGGTGCTTGCAGGTAAGGGCCACGAGGATTATCAGGAAATTAAGGGTGTTAAGCACCACATGGACGAGCGCGAGCTTATCGCGGATATTGTAAAGGAGGACGGCAATGACATTATTTAAGGGCGCAGGAGTAGCATTAATCACTCCATTCAATGAAGACGAGACCGTAAATTATGACATGCTAGGAATTCTTATTGATAGACAGATTGAAGGACATACCGACGCTATTATTGTGTGCGGCACTACAGGTGAGAATGCCACAATGAGCGAGGAAGAAAAGCTTTCTGTCATCGACTTTACAGTAAAAAGAGTTAACCATCGCATCCCAGTTATCGCAGGCAGCGGCGGAAACTCAACAAAGCTTGTAATCGATTTTTCAAAGAAGATTGAAAAGCTTGGTGTAGATGGACTTCTTATCGTTACACCTTTCTATAATAAGGCTACACAGGAGGGCTTGTACCAGCATTATTCTACAATTGCAAAGGCAATCGACCTTCCAATCATCATGTACAATGTGCCAAGCCGCACAGGCTGCAACATCCTTCCAGAAACAGCCTTAAAGCTTGCACTTGAGTTCAAAAATATCGTAGGTATCAAAGAAGCCAGCGGTAACATTTCACAGATAACAAAGCTTGCCAGCCTTTGCAGAGGCTGCCTGGATATATATTCAGGTAACGATGATCAGATTGTGCCAATACTTTCTCTTGGCGGAGTTGGTGTTATTTCAGTGCTTTCAAACGTAGCACCTCAGGGCACTCACGATATGGTTATGGAGTACCTAAACGGCAACGAGAAAAAGGCAAGACAGCTTCAGCTTGATTACCTTGAACTGGTAGATGCACTTTTCTGTGAAGTAAATCCAATCCCTGTTAAATCCACTATGAATATGTTAGGATTTAATGTAGGAAGCCTAAGACTTCCACTTACAGAGATGGAGGAAGAGCATAAGGTGGCCATGAGCAATCTTTTGCATAGAATGCCACAGGAAATGCTTGCATAAGTTTGAAACAGGAAACTAACGAATATTTAAATCCAAAGAACGGACCAATCACTTTTATTTTGGTGGCAATTAATATAATTGTCTTTCTTGTGTTGGAATTTTTAGGAGATACGGAGGATAGCGCCTTTATGCTAAATAATGGCGCCATGAATCCGTATCTTATTTTATATGAGGGACAGTGGTATAGGCTTTTTACAGCCACCTTCATGCATTTTGGAATACAGCATTTGGCTAACAACATGCTGCTTTTATTTTTATTAGGACAGATTTTTGAAAGGGCTGTAGGGCCAGTGCGCTACCTTGGAATCTATTTAGGCTCAGGACTGGCAGGCTCATTTTTATCATTCTTTTACCTGTGTCTTATGGGAAAAAACGATATTGTTGCCGGTGCTTCCGGGGCAATCTTTGGTATTGTAGGCGGAATGATTATAGTGATTCTTGTTCACAAGGGAAAATATCAGGGCATCAGCACAAAAAGAATGCTGTTCATGGCAGCAATTACGCTGTATTTCGGATTCGCTACAGCAGGCACCGATAATGTGGGGCATATCGGCGGTTTGCTGGCAGGGCTCATCCTTACATTCCTATGTTATGGAATTGAGACCTTGATTCAAAACAGGAAAAAATCTATACTTTTAAGTAACAAACAGGATGAAGAGGGGCAATAAATGAAGGTAAACATTTACTATGGAGGGCGTGGCCTTTTAGAGGACCCAACACTATATGTAATTAATAAGATGGAGCAGGTGCTGACTGAGCTTCAGGTAGAGGTTAAGCTTTACAACATCTACGAGCAGAAGAATACCATATCCATGCTGCCACAGACACTTAAGGATGCAGATGGAATCATTCTGGCCACCACTGTGGAGTGGCTTGGAATTGGGGGATACATGAATCAGTTCCTAGATGCGTGCTGGCTATATGCGGACAAGACGGCACTTGCCACCACATATATGCAGCCAGTGGTTATGTCCACTACCTACGGTGAACGTGAGGCTATGGTGACACTGGAGAATGCCTGGGAAATCCTTGGCGGGTTGCCTTGCTCAGGCTTTTGCGGTTATGTGGAGGATGTTAAGGAATTCCGTGAGAATACGGAATATGCCCACATCATCGAAAAGAAGGTAGAGACCTTGTATCGTACCATTTCTCAGCATACTAAGGGCTTACCTACCAGCAATCAGGCTGTCACAAGAAGCATCCTTCGCACCACACAGCTGGAGCTTTCACCACAGGAATCA
>CACYLQ010000181.1 GCA_902775195.1 uncultured Pseudobutyrivibrio sp. | reverse complement strand
ATTTCAGAATCTCAGGAGAGAATGGCAGTTGTTGTTGACCCAGCAGATGTTAACAAGTTCCTTGAGTATGCAGCTGAGGAAAACCTTGAGGCTATCGAGGTTGCTGTTGTAACAAAGGAGCCACGCCTTGTTCTTAACTGGAGAGGTAAGGAAATCGTTAACTTATCAAGAGCTTTCCTTGATACAAACGGTGCTCATCAGGAAACAGATGTATATGTTGAGCTTCCAGATAGCAATAACAAATACATTGATAAATACGGAATCGAGAAGGTTGCTAAGGATTTAGAGAATAATGATATTAAGGCAGCATGGCTTGATACATTATCTGATTTAAATAACTGCTCACAGAAGGGCTTGGTAGAAATGTTTGACGGTTCTATCGGAGCTGGCTCAACACTGATGCCTTTCGGTGGAAAATATCAGCTTACAGAAACTCAGGCAATGGTTGCAAAGGTTCCTGTAGCAGATGGCAATACAGATGCAGTTACAATGATGGCATTTGGTTTCAATCCTTATGTCAGCTCATGGTCACCATACCATGGTGCTCAGTACGCAGTGCTTGAGTCAGTAGCACGTATCGTTGCAACTGGTGGTGATTACAAGAAGATTAGATTCACATTCCAGGAGTACTTCCGCAGAATGAGCGAGGATCCAAAGAGATGGAGTCAGCCATTTGCAGCACTTCTTGGTGCATACAGAGCACAGATGCAGTTTGAACTTCCATCAATCGGTGGTAAGGATTCAATGTCTGGAACATTTAACGAAATCGATGTTCCACCTACACTTGTTTCTTTCGCAGTAGATGTTGCAAAGGTAGGAGACATTGTTACTCCAGAGCTTAAGGAAGCAGGAGATAAGTTATTCGTTCTCAGAGTTCTTAAGGACGCATTCGATCAGCCAAACTACGAGCAGGCTAAACAGATTTACGGAGCTGTTCGTCAGATGGTTGAAATGGGAAATGTTAAGGCTGCTTACGCACTTGATGCTTACGGACTTGTACCAGCTGTTTCAAAGATGGCATTTGGTAACAAGCTTGGTGTTAAGATTGAAGACGGATTTTCAAACAAGACATTGTTCGGCTATTCAGTAGGTGACATTGTCCTTGAGGTTTCAGAGGATTCTGCTCTTGCGTTAGACAGAGAGCTTTCTAAGTTTGGTCTTACAGATTGCGGCTATGTTGTTGGTGAGGTTACAGACGATGCAACATTTAGCTACAGAGATGTAAGAATATCTATGGAAGAAGCACTAGATGCTTGGACAAAGCCTCTTGAAAAGGTATTCAAGACAAAGAGTACAGATGATAAGACACCAGTTCAATCTGACATATATCAGGCAAAGGACTTCTACATCTGCAAAAATAAGATTGCAAAGCCTAGAGTATTTATCCCAGTATTCCCAGGTACAAACTGTGAGTACGATTCAGCTAGAGCATTTGAGAAGGCCGGAGCAATCACAAATGTAAAGGTATTCAAGAACCAGACAGCAGAGGACATCAGAGAATCAGTTGACGAGTTCTCAAGAGCAATTGCTCAGTCACAGATTGTTATGTTCCCAGGTGGATTCTCAGCAGGTGATGAGCCAGAGGGTTCAGCAAAGTTCTTTGCAACAGCATTTAGAAATGCAAAGATGAAGGAAGCAATCACAAACCTTCTTGAAAACAGAGATGGTTTGATGCTTGGTATCTGTAATGGTTTCCAGGCACTTATCAAGCTTGGTCTTGTACCTTATGGTGAGATTCATACACAGGAAGCTGATTCACCAACACTTACTTACAACACAATCGGTCGTCACATTTCAAAGATTGCATATACAAAGGTAGTTAGCAACAAGTCACCATGGCTTGCTGGAACAAAAACAGGAGATGTTTACTGTGCACCAGCTTCACACGGTGAGGGACGCTTCGTAGCTTCTGAAGAATGGATTAAGAAGTTATTCGAAAATGGTCAGGTTGCTACTCAGTATGTAGACTTAGATGGTAACGCATCTATGGATGAAGAATGGAACATCAACGGAAGCTTTGCTGCTATCGAAGGTATCACAAGCCCTGATGGTAGAGTTTACGGAAAGATGTGCCACGCTGAACGTAAGGGCGATGGTGTTTCTATAAACATCTATGGTAACCAGGATATGAAATTATTCGAATCTGGTGTAGATTACTTCAGATAAAACACAAACTCCAAGGTACACTTTCTACCTTGGAGTTTTAATAAAATGTAAAAGGGTAGAAAAGAGGAAAGATGAAAGCATTTTTAATTTTGGAAGACGGGACAGTTTTTGAAGGAACTAGCATTGGTTCAACAAGAGAGGTCATAAGTGAGATTGTTTTCAATACTTCTATGACTGGATATTTGGAGGTCCTTACAGATCCATCCTATGCTGGTCAGGCAGTATGTATGACATATCCCCTCATTGGTAATTACGGAATTACAGATGATATGGAAAGCGGCAGACCTTGGCCAGATGGCTTTATCGTAAGGGAGCTTAGCAGAATTCCATCTAACTTCCGTTGCAAGGGAACTATTCAGGATTTCCTTGTAAAACACAATATCACAGGTATTTCAGGAATCGACACACGTGCGCTTACTAAAATCCTGAGAGACCGTGGAACTATGAACGGAATGATTACTACAAACGAGCACTTCAACTTCGAGGAGATTAAGCCTAAGCTTAAAGCTTATGCAACAGGTGATGTGGTATCAAAGGTTACTTGCCATGAGAAATCTGTTCTTAAGGGAAATGGTAAGAAGGTTGCACTTTTAGATTTTGGCGCAAAGCGCAATATCGCAAAATCATTAAATGATAGAGGATGTGAGGTAACAATTTACCCAGCACATACAAAGGCTAAGGAAATCCTAGCAGCAAATCCAGACGGAATTATGCTTTCAAACGGACCTGGAGACCCTAAGGATTGTGGCCCTATCATAGATGAGGTTAAAAAGCTATATGACAGCGATGTACCAATTTTTGCAATCTGCCTTGGACATCAGCTTATGGCACTTGCAAATGGACTTGATACACACAAGCTTAAGTACGGCCACAGAGGTGGAAACCATCCTGTAAAGGATTTGGAGACTGGCAAGGTTTACATCTCATCACAGAACCACGGTTATGTAGTAGATACAGATGGCCTAGACGAAAAGATTGCAGTACCTGCTGTTCAGTTCCATCCTGAGGCTTGCCCAGGACCACAGGACAGCGGATATTTGTTTGATAGATTTATTAAGATGATGGGAGGAGAGCAGTAAATGCCAAAAAGAAGTGACATTAAGAAAGTAATGGTGATTGGCTCAGGTCCTATCGTAATCGGTCAGGCAGCAGAGTTTGATTACGCTGGAACACAGGCTTGTCGTTCACTTAAGGAAGAGGGCATGGAGGTTTGTCTTGTAAACTCTAACCCAGCAACAATCATGACTGATAAGGAGATTGCCGACCAGGTTTATATCGAGCCACTTACAGTTGATGTTTTAAAGCAGATTATTATAAAGGAAAAGCCAGATTCACTTCTTCCAACACTTGGAGGACAGGCTGGACTTAACCTTGGTATGGAGCTTGCAGAATCAGGCTTCTTAGAGGAGCAGGGAGTTAAGCTCATCGGTACAACCGCAGAGACAATCTTTAGAGCAGAGGATAGACAGGCATTTAAGGACACCATGGAAAAGCTTGGAGAGCCTGTTGCGGCATCACTTGTTGTTAACACAGTTGAGGATGGTATTAAGTTTACAAATACTATCGGCTACCCAGTAGTACTACGTCCTGCATACACACTTGGTGGTTCAGGCGGTGGTATTGCTCACAACCAGACAGAGCTTGTAGAAATCCTTACAAACGGACTTAGACTTTCTCGTGTACACGAAGTACTTGTTGAAAGATGTATCGCTGGCTGGAAGGAAATCGAGTACGAGGTAATGCGTGATGCCAACGGTAACTGCATCACTGTATGTAACATGGAAAACATCGACCCAGTTGGTGTACATACAGGTGACTCAATCGTAGTTGCTCCTTCACAGACACTTGGTGATAAGGAATACCAGATGCTTCGTACATCTGCACTTCGCATCATCGACGAGCTTGGAATTACAGGTGGATGTAACGTACAGTACGCTCTTAATCCAGACAGCTTTGAGTACTGCGTAATCGAGGTTAACCCACGTGTATCTCGTTCATCAGCCCTTGCTTCAAAGGCAACAGGTTACCCAATCGCAAAGGTAGCAGCAAAGATTGCCCTTGGATACACACTTGATGAGATTCCAAATGCCATCACAAAGAAGACTTTCGCTAGCTTCGAACCAATGCTTGATTACTGCGTAGTAAAGATTCCACGTCTTCCATTTGATAAGTTCATCACAGCTACTAGAAAGCTTACAACTCAGATGAAGGCTACTGGCGAGGTTATGTCAATCTGCAATAACTTCGAGGGTGCCCTTATGAAGGCTATTCGCTCATTAGAGCAGCATGTAGATTCCCTTCTTAGCTACGACTTCTGCGACATGACAGATGCAGAGCTTGAGGAAGCACTTACAGTTGTTGATGATAGAAGAATCTACTGCATCGCAGAAGCACTTAGACGTGGCACATCATACGAGACAATACATGAAATCACAAAGATTGATATGTGGTTCATTGATAAGATTAAGATTCTTGTTGAAATGGAGCTTAGACTTCAGCAGGAGGAGCTTACAGTAGACCTTCTTAAGGAAGCAAAGAGAATCGAATTCCCAGATAGCGTCATCGCTCACTTAAATGGCAAGATGACTGAGGAAGAAGTCAGAAAGATGCGTTATGACAACGGCATCGTTGCAGCATACAAGATGGTTGATACCTGCGCAGCAGAGTTTGATGCCATGACTCCTTACTACTACAGTGTATATGGTAGCGAGAACGAGGCTGTTAAGACAAACGATAGAAAGAAGGTACTCGTTCTTGGTTCCGGTCCAATCCGTATCGGTCAGGGTGTTGAGTTTGACTACTGTTCAGTTCACGCTACCTGGGCATTTGCTAAGGAAGGCTGGGAGACAGTCATCGTAAATAACAACCCAGAAACAGTTTCAACAGACTTTGATATTGCTGACAAGCTTTACTTCGAGCCTCTTACAAACGAGGATGTTGAATCAATCGTAAATCTTGAAAAGCCAGATGGTGCTATCGTACAGTTCGGTGGTCAGACAGCTATCAAGCTTACAGAGCATCTTATGAAAATCGGTGTGCCAATCCTTGGTACAAAGGCAGAGGATGTAGATGCAGCAGAGGATAGAGAGCTCTTCGATGAAATCCTAGAGCAGACACAGATTCCTCGTGCAGCAGGCGGTACAGTATTTACAGCCGAGGAAGCAAAGGAAGTTGCAAACAGACTTGGCTACCCAGTACTTGTTCGCCCTTCATACGTACTTGGTGGACAGGGTATGCAGATTGCCTTCAACGATGAAGAAATCGAAAAGTTCATGGACATCATCAATCAGATTGCTCAGGACCACCCAATCCTTGTAGATAAGTACTTACAGGGTAAGGAGATTGAGGTTGATGCCATCTGCGACGGTGAAAACATCTTAATCCCTGGTATCATGGAGCATATCGAAAGAACTGGTATCCATTCAGGTGATAGTATCAGCGTATATCCTGCTCATACCATCACTCAGGATATCAAGGACAAGATTGTAGATTACACAGAGCGCCTTGCAAAGGCACTTCACGTGCTAGGTATGATTAACATCCAGTTCATCGCAATGGATGGAGAGGTGTACGTAATCGAGGTAAACCCACGAAGCTCTCGTACAGTACCATACATCAGTAAGGTAACAGGTATTCCAATCGTAGACCTTGCAGCAAAAGCAATCCTTGGTCACAAGATTACAGATATGGGCTATAAGCCAGGCCTTCAGCCAGAGGCAGACCACATCGCAATCAAGATGCCAGTGTTCTCATTCGAAAAGCTACGTGGTGCTGAAATCAGCCTTGGACCTGAAATGAAATCTACTGGTGAGTGCCTAGGTATTGCAAAGACCTTCGAGGAGGCTCTTTACAAGGCATTCCTTGGTGCGGGAGTAGTTCTTCCAAAGCACAAGCAGATGATTATCACAGTAAAGGATGCTGATAAGCCAGAGGCACTTGAGGTTGCCAAGAGATTTGAAAAGCTTGGCTACAAGATTTATGCAACTCGCTCTACAGCAAAATACTTGCAGGACGGCGGAGTAGATGCACTTCAGGTAAACAAGATTACTCAGGAATCTCCAAACGTAATGGACCTTATCCTTGGACACAAAATCGACCTTGTAATCGACACACCTACTCAGGGCCACGGAGATAAGACAAGAGACGGATTCTTGATTAGAAGAAATGCAATTGAAACTGGAATTAACTGTATCACAGCAATGGATACTGCAGTGGCACTTGCAACATCGCTTGAATCTGCAACTACTGAATATACACTTGTGGATGTAGCTAAAATATAAGACAATATAAATAGAAACAAATAGGAAGCTATCCTGTTGCCAAATGGCAGTGGGATAGCTTTTATATTATTCTTTATGGTATACTCTTATAAAATTGTTGTTTATTAAACATTTTTTAGAAAAAGTCTTGACCTTCCACCTTATGGAAGGTTTATATATAAAGCTAGACAAGGCCAAGTCTTAAAATTATTCTCTAAAGGAGGCTGTTATGGGAACAGTACCTGCGATATCAATTATAGGAATGTGCTTTGCTTTTATAGTGGCAGTTGGGCTTCCGATGGGACTTATGCTTTATGCATTTCTTAAACTAAAGGCAGACATGCTTTGGTTTGGAATTGGAGCTGCTACATTTATTATCTTCGC
>CACYLQ010000180.1 GCA_902775195.1 uncultured Pseudobutyrivibrio sp. | reverse complement strand
GCGAACTTTTCCTTATCTGTCTTCTGTCCACGAACTACTGGCATAGCAAGTACTTCCTCACAGAAATCAGCATAAAGATTAAGCATCTGTACTGTACGTGCCTCTGCCTCCTCTGCTGTTGCATGAGCTGTGTGGCCTTCCTGCCATAAGAACTCACGTGAACGAAGGAATGGACGTGTTTCTTTCTCCCAACGAACTACTGAGCACCACTGGTTGTAAACCTTTGGTAAATCTCTGTGAGAGTGGATAATATCCTTATAGAAATCACAGAAAAGAGTCTCAGATGTAGGACGAACGCAAAGACGTTCCTGAAGCGGGTTAAGACCACCATGTGTAACCCAAGCTACCTCTGGTGCAAATCCCTCAACATGATCCTTCTCAACCTGAAGAAGACTCTCAGGAATAAACATCGGCATGTACACATTCTGTACTCCTGTCTCTTTGAATCTTCTGTCTAACTCGTGCTGGATGTTTTCCCAAATAGCATACCCATCGGGCTTGATAATCATGCATCCCTTTACTGATGAATATGCAATCAAATCAGCCTTAACAACTACGTCGGTATACCATTGTGCGAAATCCTCTGACATAGAGGTAATCGCTTCTACCAGCTTTTTTTCCTGTGCCATTTTAATCTCCTTATCTATTTTTCAAAATATGCTAACTACAGTTAGCTCTCCCATTTTAATACAAAACATAAAACAAGTCCACCCCTACAAGGGATGGACCTGTCATTATTTCAAATATAAATCTTCGAATCGTTTTACAGGAAGAGGTCTGTCGAAATAATAGCCTTGTAGATAATCGGCTCCTGTTCCCGTAAGGTAATCAACCTGTTCTTTAGTTTCTACTCCTTCGATAATTACCAGCATTCCAATGGCCTTAGCCAATGAAACTATAGTGTTTACGATCTTGCGGCCCTTATTTTCATTCTTATCCATTGAAAGGAATGCCATATCCATCTTTAAGATATCCGCTGGCACCTCTTTAAGCATGTTAAGTGAAGAATATCCGCTTCCGAAATCGTCTATTTCAATCATAAAACCATACTGCTTAAGAGAGTTAAGAATGTCGATTTGTCTTTCCTTTTCATTCATGAAGATTGATTCAGTAATCTCTAATTTAAGACGCTTTGGGTCGATATTGTATTTTTCAACGATGCTTACCAAGGTCTCGTATAAATCGATGTAGTAGAAATCCTTTACCGATATGTTTACGGACAAAGACAAGTTGCTCTCACCAAGTGTTGTCCAGTAGGCTAGGCGCTTGGCCGCCTGCTCCCAGATGTACATGTCCAGCTTGTAGATGTAGCCAGTTTTTTCCAACAGTGGAACGAAAGCCACCGGAGCGATTATACCTCTATCTGGATGAATCCAGCGCACCAACGCCTCTGCGATAACCAGCTTCTTTTCCATGTTTACAACTGGCTGCAGGAACATGGCAAACTGGCCTGTCTGTAATGCTTCTTCGAACTCCGCAATAATCTTTTGCTCTGTAAGAGCCTCGCGGCGAAGCATATCTCCGTAATATGCGATGGAGTTCTTGAAGCTATCCTTTATTGAATCGATTGCAAGGAACGCGCCATCCACCATGGATATTACAGGAGCATCCTTGTCAAAAATATCGTATACACCAACAAGAATAACCATGCGATAATGAGCGTTGTTTAGATAATTGCTCACCAGGTTCATTCCTGTCATGAAAAGCTCCTCAGTGTATCTGCTCTTTGGCATAAGCACTGCAAATCGGTCAGCCTCTAATCTAGCGAAGGTTGAACCCTTTTTAATCTTTTCTCTGATTGTATCTGCGCATCTGATAAGAAGCTGGTCAGCCTCCTCAGGACCAAACATATCGTTAACAAGCTTGAAGCCTTTGATATTGCAGCAAACCATGATGTAATCCACACCAGGATTATCATGCAACAAATTCTTTACCTCTTCGTAGAAAGCCTCTCGGTTAAGGGCGCCTGTCAGGCTGTCATGAGTGCTTCTGTATTTTTCCTCCTCGTAAGCAATGAAATCTCCTGTAACATCATAGAAGGATAAATAGCAACCACAGTAATAACCGCGCTTGTCGTAAATCTTGTTGAAATGAACATCAAATCTGTACTCATCACCATTTATGTTGTACAGCTGATTGAAGCTTGTGTTTGAAATGGAATTAGCTTCCTTGCCATCCTTCCATTTTCTAAATCGATTCTCGTAAACTCGCTTGTTACCGTTAGGTGAAAACATTCTATTGGCGAACTGGTTAGCATAGATGCAATTGTCGTTTTCATCAAAGGATATAAGCGCGCAATCCATTCTTTCGGTGATGGTTGTAAGCATGTATTCAACGAATGTCTTTGGATTATACAATAATGAATAGTAGCCCACGCACACTGCGCCAAGAGCATAAAAGCAAATGGACACATCTATTGGGAAATCAAAGAAAAGATATAGTACGTTCAAAAGGATGATTCCCAGAAACATTATTAAAATAGATGAATATCTGCTTCTATGAAAGCCACTGGTTTGCACCGTCTTGATAATGAAGACAACGATTATCAGCGCAACCATTATGTAGCAGAATATCAAATGGACTAAATAATAGTCGTTGATATTGAATGCATAAAACCATTCTGCCCTTGTCAAATAGTGGACGCGCAGTGTAAACGCATGGTGCCATCTAGTGTTTGTGATAAGGCTGATTGTATCCGCTATAGCAATCGTCGTAATAAAAAGCGGCGCCGTCGGGTTATCCAGCCACACTCTTGTATACTGCCTTGCATAAAGCAAAAAGCAAACAAGAATCCAGTCTATTCCTGCGAAATATATGATATATCCTATTTCGGCCTTGAATATATCATGATTCGCTATTGCGTATGAATAACCAAGCGACGTAAGGATAGCCACTGTGAATAACCGAATTATGGTCATGCTAAGCTTACTGTTTTTAACTGAATGTCTAGTTCCAATGTACACTGCACACGACAATAAAATAAATGCAGTAATCATGAACAGTAGAATATAAAACCTAATCAAAAGTTGCCCCCTTAATTTATCCAGCTATTCTACTATCTTCAAAATCTTCTCCCTTTGGCTTGATATCAAATCCCATTCTTTCCCCAGTGACAGGATGATTAAAGCCAATATAATGCGAACAAAGAGCAAGATTATGTCCTGTAGAAACCCCGCCATATTTAACGTCTCCAATAATAGGCGCAGTACGGCTAGCTAGTTGGATTCTAATCTGATGATGTCTTCCTGTGTAAAGGTCAATATCTAAGAGCTTTCTATCGTCCCACTGCTCCACAACTCTGTATCTAAGGACTGCCTTCTTTGCACGTGGGTCAGACTCCTTAACCACCTTAGATAAGTTTGTTCTATTATCCTTTACCAGATAATCTGTAAGCTCGCCTTCATTTGGAAATGCCTCGCGGCTGATAATTGCATAATATTTCTTTTTAAAGGTGTGCTCTGTAATCTGTTTTGTCAGCTTGTTTGCTGCATCAGCTGTTTTGGCGAATACCATAACACCTTCGACCGGCTGGTCCAGCCTATGTACCACGTGTGCTGTAGGCTTTTCATTCTTTGATGCAAGATAGTTGTTCACAAGGCTCAACATATCCTGCTCGCCAATGTTTTTCGTCTGAGTTGCAACCCCAGCTGGTTTGTAGCATACGATGATGCTGTC
>CACYLQ010000179.1 GCA_902775195.1 uncultured Pseudobutyrivibrio sp. | reverse complement strand
TTTCTCCTATAAGCGGTGCATCTTTTCGAAAATCTCTTCCTTCTGTGCCTTTACCTGAACGCCGATTTCGTCCCCGAGCTTTTCCAATTCGCTTTGAAGGTCACCGAAGTTTGTTGTGGCTGCGTTAATGTCCACAATCATCATCATGTTAAAGAAGCCCTTTACAATAGTCTGAGTAATGTCCAGGACATTAACCCCATTGTCTGCCAAATATGTACAGATACGTGCGATGATACCTACTGTATCTTTACCTACAACTGTAATAATAACCTTATTCTCCATTGTTTCTCCTTCCTTTAATACAAGTCTAGTCCGCCTGTTAATAGGCAGCTTAGTTTTTCATGCTCCCGAAGGCCACCTCCCATTGCAGTCAAGGGAACCTCCCTAAAGGGTCCCTCCTTAACTACATGGGGCCCTCCTTCTCGCGCTTGCCTAGGTTATGTAGCCTATTAACATGCTCATTGACAAACCTTACATAACCACTCGTTCGGATACGTCGCTACGTGAGGCTACGGTGATGTTGAAATCGGCACCTGTGTATGGGGTGCGCTCATCCATTGTTACCTCCAGACGGACTGTTTCGTAAGCCAAATCCGGGTAGTTGTTCTCATACCTGGCTAAGCAGTTTACCACTGGCTTCATTTGATAAATGTCCGTATTTTCCTAATATTCTTTGCTTAAGTGGATAAGGATATGCTCCCACCTCTAGCATGTGAATATCATGGTTTGCTTCAAGCAACATTGCATCAAGCCCTGTAAGGTTGTCAATTATATTGTTGTCATAATACCCTAAGTCAGTGCAGACTGCAACCTTTGATTTATCATTTTCTATACGATATGCAACTGGGTCAGCCGCGTCGTGGCTGATATGGAATGGGTGAATTGTAAGAGAACCTAGAGTGAAATCCTCATCTGGTTTAATCACATGAAAGAGGCTATCATCGATAGCCCCTAAACTTTTCATTGAACGTATAGCAGAAATAGTGCCAGCGGTAGCGTAGATTGGAATATGATATTTGCGAGAAATAACGCCTACACCTGACACATGGTCTGAATGCTCATGTGTTATTAAAAGTCCGTTCATATCAGCTGTTGTGTAATCGTATTTGTTCATACCAGCTTCAATGCGCTTTCCAGATATTCCCGCGTCAATCATAACGTGTGTATGGTCGTCACCTACACAAATACAATTTCCGCTACTACCGCTTGCAATACTAAAAAAATCCATTATATCTAAAATCTTTCTAACTAAAATATTTATTTAATTGGCATCCTTCCAATAACACTCCACCTCATCATTAGCATGAAGTTCATCAGAATAACCACATTTCTCACCGTTGATTCTGATAATAAGTGGTCTGCCGTTTCCTGCGTTAGGATCGAAGTCAATAACATTGTAGATGTCTACAAAGATGTAGTCCTTCTTGCCTGACAGCACCATGTTCTTGCCGTTGATTTTAACAGGCAAATCCACTGTCTCAATCTTAATCCTGGTTCTTGCATCCTTAACAGGTGCCTCATCTGTTTCAGGAGCCTCATAGTCCTCTGGCAATCCCTCGCCATCCTCTACAATATAATCTCCTTCATAAGCAACCTTGGAAGTGGTTGTCCAATCAATAACGAAGTTCTCATAAACTAATGAATCGTAGCCTGATGGACGATTGTTTACAAGAATCTCGTATCTGTCATCTATGGTAACATCCATGAATTCTGCCAGCTGACCTACTGTATAGAATGGGCGTGTTTCAATAACATCCCCTTCCTTAATAACGTAGGTAGGTGGTTCCATGGAACCGTTAACCTCTACAAACTTAGGACATTTTACTCTGTGGCCGCATACTGTAAAGTACAGATAATCTGTAGTGAATTCTGATAAATCAGCGATTGTACCTTTTCCACCTTCGCCAACTGTAGAAGGAACTACTGTGACATCTGCGTTAAATTCCAAAGGTGTGTTGATACCAACAGACCTGCCATTCATAGTAACAACAGCTGATTCACCTTCTGTACCGCGAATCATGCGGGATACGCCGTTGACTGTGAAGTTGATTTCACGGCCACGTCTTGGGAAGAGCTGGTCAGCAGAAAAGCCTGCCTGCATAGCTGCATCCACAATAGTAAGCTGTCCATTATCGTATAATTTCATCATTTCACCGTTGAAGTGAATCATGATGAAGTTGTTCTTTGTCTCATAATAATTGAGGCAGATACCAATAGGTGTAACAAGAAGTGAATCCTTTTTAACATCCTCTTCCTCGAAGATGATGTTCTTCATAACCTCTTCTCCACGAAGGGCTACACGCTCTGGCACAATCTTTAAATCCTTGGCAAGTGCTTCTGTAAAGCCATGGATTTTGCCGCCTCCACCTACAACAAATGCTGCAGATACTGATTTGCCGCCGTTAAGCTCCTGAATCTTTGTTGAAACTTCCTTGGCAATCTTTTCCATAACTGGGTCTGTCAGCTTCCATACATCCTCGGATTTGATGGTATGGCTGATTCCCATAATATCTTCGTAAGTGATGTCGCCACCTTCTGTGGAAGCACGTTTGATGGTTTCTGCTGTGGCGAAATCAACTAAAAATTCATGTACTAATACTTCTGTAAGCTCATCACCTGCCATAGGTATCATGCCGTAAGCGATGATGCTCCCGTCCTTTGTGACACAGATATCGGATGTACCTGCGCCTACATCTATAAGTGCTATATTAAGCATTCTGAAATTCTGAGGGATAGCTACATTGATAGCTGCGATAGGCTCCAATGTAAGATTAGCCACAGAAAGGTCGGCCTTTCCAACTGCCGAATAAAGACCATCAACAACATCCTCTGGAAGGAATGTTACGATGATGTCCTCTCCTATCATATCAGCCTTGTGATCCTCAAGAGATGTAAATACATCGCCATTTAAATAGTACTTAACAGTAGAATAGCCAACGCAGAAGAATTTGTATTTTTTATCTTCGTCGCCTTTAAGCTCCTTGCCTGCCTGTTCGATACCCATCATATCCAGTGTATGTAAATCCTCACCGGTGACAACTGTTTCCTCTGGGTATTCCATTTCCACATGAGTGGTGACTGTACGAAGTACACGACCAGCGGCAGCTATGCATACTTCTGTAAGATTAAGACCTGTTTTGGCCTCAAGCTCTTTTTTAACATCATCGCAGGTAGCACCAACGCGGCCGATGTCATGAATCTGACCATCAAGCATAGCTCGAGTATCATGCTCCCTTAAATCCTGCGCGATAACGTGAAATTCGTCCCCTTCAAGATAACCTACTGTTCCAATAACATTTCTAGTACCAATATCAAGCCCAAATACAATATCCTTCGTCTCCATAAACTACTCTCCTCGGAATTTTCTATCCTAATATATGGCGAAGCTGTAGCAATGTCTGCTCCTTATCACCACTATTATCAATAACCCTGTCAGCATGCTCTCTAAAAGAGGCATCACTGCGCTGAGACATGATAGTATTTTTTATTCTTTCTACCCCATAACCGCGTGATTCCATAAGACGTTTTGTCCTAACATTTTCATCCGCATATATATACCACATCTCATCAACAAGTTTACCATATCCACATTCTATGAGCAATGCAGCTTCAAAGAAAAAATACTCTATGTTGTGCTTTTTTCGTTCTTCTTCTACTTGATTTAGTACTTCCTTTTCAACTGCAGGATGAACGATATTATTCACACTGATTCTAAGCTCATCATCGGCAAACATGAGCTTTGCCATAAGAGGTCGATTAATTTGACCATCAGGTCCCACAATACTTTCAGGCCATGGCAGGGCCACCACTGCCTCAAAGCATTCCTTTCCTGCCCTCATTAAATCTGCTGCCACTTCATCTGCCAGCAAAACCTTACAATTAAAATTATCCCTTAGTAAAGAGAGCACCGTGCTTTTGCCAGCGCCGATGCCCCCTGTAATTCCTATAAATTTCATATTACTCTGCAAATGTACCTTCCACAGTATCTTCTGTTGTTGCTACATCGTCCATTCTTGTTCTCTTTAAGTAATCATATGCACCAGCTAATGCAAGTGTAAGATATGGAGTAACGAAGAATAAATCTAAAAGACCAAGTGTACATACAGCAAGGATTGCCCATCCGATGAAGCTTAACTCAAGTACGAATAAGCTCCACTTGAAGCCTGATGTCATCTTCTTTGACATTGCGAAGCACTCCTTGATTGTAAGATCTGGTCTATCAACAAGGAGATATGGCATCATTGAATACTGATATGCCTTAACAATACCAGGAATGATGAAAAGTAA
>CACYLQ010000178.1 GCA_902775195.1 uncultured Pseudobutyrivibrio sp. | reverse complement strand
CATGATATTTTTTCCATCACAATACTCCATTCATCAAGATGTAACTTATTATCACTATAAGTACTATCACAAAAACAAGGTACCCCAGCACTCCTAAGAGTATTTTAAGAAGTGAAGGGATTTTAAATTTCTTCTTTCTCTTTTCTGGCTTTGGCAGCTCCATATCTGCCGTCATGGCTTCATAGATGTCCCTGCAATCCTGGCAGGTTTTGATATGCTCTTCTATGAATTCTTTCGATGCTGCGCTTGTTTTTCCATCGATATAGATTGGAAGAAGATCTGCTACTAAATCGCATTCAATATTACTCATAATCGCACATCTCCTTTCCTATTTTTGCCTTGCCACGATAAAAGGTTACCCTAGCCCAGTTTTCCGTCTTGCCCTTCAGTTCTCCTATTTCCTTGAAGGAAAGCTCACCTCGTATCCTATAAAGCATCACATCCTTTGTAGTGCTATCCAGCTTTTCGATTGCTGCATACAAGGCTTTGTTTGTTTCATTTTTGATGTACATCTCTTCAACCAGCTCACCAGTAGATATCTCCATGGCTTCTTCCATTGGAAGCTGTTTGAATTTATTGCTTTTTTCAAGATGCTGCCAGAAGGTGTATTTTGCTATCTGGCATAGCCAGGTTGAAACCTTTGCATCACCTCTGAATGTATCGCTTCGTCTGGTAAGTGTCAGAAGAAAGCCCAGCACAAGCTGATAGTATTCTTCGCACATATTCTTGATGTTCAAGCTTTCTTCCTCCCTTTTTATTTGCTTTCACTACATTAGTCCGATTATGTAGATTTTCGTTACAAACTTTTTTATTTTCTTTAAAAGATTATCATATCATCTGCCTATAACATAGTAATTTCTGGGCAAAATTCAACAATTTTAATGACTTGGGAATTCAAGAATGGTATTATGTTTTTATATTATTTATTAGGGAGGAAAATCATGAGTAGTTTTTCAGTTGCAGATGAAATCAAGAAATACAAAGATTTATTGGATCAAGGTGTTATTACCGAAGAAGAATTTGAACAGAAAAAATCTGAGCTATTAAAAGCTCAGCCAGCCACTTCTGGCAGCACTCCTGGCATGTCAGCTCAGACCACTGGCATCGTAGCTTATCTTACTTGGATTGGCTTCATAATCGCTATTCTTGTAGGCGACAGAGAACATGCAATGTTCCATATCAATCAGGCTCTTGTTATTAACCTTTTCTTCTTCCTTGGATGGATTCCTGTTCTTGGATGGATATGGGCTCTCATCATGGTTGTTCTTTGGTTCATCGCTTTTATTGGTGCATGCGCCGGCGAAGAACGTCCAGTTCCTATTCTTGGGGGAATTAAAATTTTAAGCTAAAAAATCAAGGTGCAAATCAAATTGATTTGCACCTGTTTTATTGTAGCGGCTACATCCAAGAATTCTTACCATACGTAGCTTGCTATGTATTCAGTTTTATCAGGCATGGCAATACCAGGGTCTACAAGCTTAAATGTAAGCTTTTTGCCCTCCTCGCGGCACTGGTTTTCAAAATGATAAAGAGCAATTCCGAGGTCTACCTTCTGCAAATCATAAGTTCCATTGTCGTAGCCCTTGTCCTTTTTCTCGTAGAAATGGACTCCATTATCAGTAACAACTACTCGCCATGGCTGCTTGTTTACAGCTGATGGCGCAAGGCGAACTGCTTCGAGAGCTGTCTTAATTCCAAGTTCATCCGCCTTAGCTTCTGTAAGTGGTGTCTCAAAACTATTTGCAAAAAATAATTCTGAAAAATCATATCTGCTATCAGCCTTTACGCCCTTTCGCATAAGAACTTCCTTCATGCCCATTTTACCAGCAACATATCCTATAGGACTCATGCATGGCATGATTTCATCTTCCTTCAGATTAATAGCCTTTTCAAACTTGTCCCTTGGCATGGTGCCACCAATCCAAACTGTGCCAAGGTCCTTGCTTACAGCATACATAAGAAGCTCTTCAAAGCTATAGCCGTATGCCACATCAGCGTTTGTTCCCTTCTTCACCTTGGCTGCGATGTATTCCTTTTCACCAGAGAGAACCGGGCTAGAAAGACCATATTCATCCTTATTTAAGAATACGAATTCAACAGGGATATTGTAAGGATTTACAATGCTTCCTGCATATTCCTTCAAATCATCCATTACTTCGTTACTTACACCTTTGCCATCAAAGGTTCGTACACTTCGTCTGGTTTTTACGTCATCAATAAACATATTTAGGTCCTCCCTTAGTTCATAGATTTCACACTATTCGATAGCGCGCAATAATATTTTACATATTATCCTATTTTTATCATTAATTCAATCCCACTACGGATATTTTCATATTATCTTTCGATTTTTACGTAAACCACGTAAGCTAAGCTTGTTTATTTATATTAATATGTTAACATTGAAACCAATAATCACATAGGAGGTTCAAAATGAATATTCGAAGAGCTAGTGAAAAAGATATCGACAGCTTGATTAAGCTGTTACAGGAAGTGTTGGAAATACATGCCAATATCAGGCCTGATATATTTATTTCTGGGACTACTAAATACACAAGAAGCGAGCTGATTGAGAAGCTTGCTAACGATGAAGAGCCAATCTACGTGGCTGTAGATGAAAATGATGACGTAATGGGTTACGCATTTTGCGCCCTCAGAAATCAGCCTTTCTCTACCAACATGGTTCCTTTCAAATCATTATACATTGATGATTTGTGCGTAGGCAGCAACTACCGCGGTCAGCATATTGGCGAGCAGCTTTTCGAATATGTAAAAGCTGAAGCAAAGCGCCTAGGCTGTTACGAAATCACTCTTGCTGTGTGGGCAGGAAATGATGGCGCCGAAAGATTTTATGATAGAATCGGTTTCAAAACTAAAGAACGTATTATGGAATACATCTTATAAAAAACAGATGGCTCAAATTAGGGCCATCTGTTTTTGGTTTATAGCTAGAATGAAAGAACTCCACTCCACAATGCTTTTTCATCAAGGATATCCTTAGCTTTATCTGTCTCTAATAGCTGTCCTTTTATTTCATCCATGTAATCATAATAATCACAAACATATAGTGTGATTTCTGAAACATCATGTCCTTCAACTGGAAGCATATCCATATTATTTACTGCAGACATATGCTTGCCATTCTTGTCTAGAGCAACAACGATATAATTAGCATTTGAATCATCATCCTCTATTTCTAATTCAAATGGTGTCTTGCTAACGGTAATCTTGCTAAGTCCCTTAACACCTTCAACATCAATAGCTCTTGTTGTGGTATTTTGTCTATCCACATTTACTTCAAAGTTAAAATGCCAAGGTCCGTCAATCCACCAATTCTCATATTCGTTTTTCCAGCCCAGTGCATCTCGCTCGTCTACAGTCAACTCTGAAGCGGCTGGGTTATTAATATCTGTCACAATAGAATTTAGGTCGAAGTCTACAGTAAATGAGTCTGGTAAATCATAATGAGAAACTGGTGTGTCCGCATCTGTACTATATTCATTAGACTCTAAAACATCTTTTGAATAGTAATTAAGCACGTATGATAAATCGACCTTAACCACACCCTGGAAGGTATTATCATCAATAAATTCACCATTCAGGTACTCTAAAGAATTGTTATTCAAACTACTATCTTCTGTTTCAAAGCTATATTTTAGCTTAGAATCGAAGAGATAGAACATATACATATCTTTATTATCCAAATCAGGATACATCTGGCTGATAGGGAACGACTCTTTACTTTCCACTATCATACTGATGTACATAGCCTTTTCGTCGCAGTAAATATCTTGAAGTGTAACTGTGTTTCCATCTACTGTTTGTGTCAGCGCTACTGCCTCGTTCAATGAGTCTGATGCTATAGGATTTGCGTATTTTTCATAATCTCCGCCAAACCCAAGCTTGTGACCCAAGCTAGAAAATACATTTCCTACAACAGGAACCTCCTTAGCAAAAGTAGGATTTGTAATGCATACTCCTGAGAAAACTACCACACCAAGTGCTGCAGCTGTTGCTACGATTGTTTTTATTAGTCTGAAACTTCTTTTTTTCATTGTCCTCTCCTCTTCCTCATATATCTGAGTAAAGGCAAGGTCTACTTTCTCCTGAACTATTGTAGGAATCTCAGCATCAGATATTATCAATTTCTTTTTATCCATTTTACTGTCTTCCTTTCTACTCAACTATCTCGTAATATCTGGCCAATCGTTCTCGGCCACGTTTCAATCTTGTTTTGACGGTATTTGTTGGAATATCTAGCACTCTAGAAATTTCATCCAAGGAATATCCCTGCCAATAAAACATAATTATGATTACTCTGTATTTTTCCTCAAGCTTGCCTAAAGCCTCTTTGAG
>CACYLQ010000177.1 GCA_902775195.1 uncultured Pseudobutyrivibrio sp. | reverse complement strand
CAGGCTACTACAGCTATGAAGGCTGCACAGTTCTGGGATAGAAACAATGCATTGCTTATTTACAATATTGATACATACGTTGAAGCAGGAGAAATGAATTCTGCAGAGCTTAAGGGAGATGGTTTCATTCCATGCTTCCAAGCTGAAGGAGACCACTGGAGCTTCGTTCGTTTGGATGAAACAGGCAAGGTTGTAGAAATAAAAGAAAAGCAGCGCATTTCAAATTACTGTACATTAGGCGCGTATTACTTCAAGACCTGTGGCCTTTATGAGGATTTGTATAACGAATACTATACAAAGGAGCAGGAGCTTGTTAATGGCGAAAAATACGTCGCTCCTTTATACGATTATTTACTTTCAAAGGGCGGCGAAATATATATATCTGACATAGCACCTGAAAGAGTGCATGTATTAGGTACACCGGAAGAGCTTCAGGCTTTTTTGGATGAATAAAGGAGATTTTTGTTATAAATGAAAAAATTATTAATTCAAGCCATTAAATTTGTTGGCTTGAGTGGAATTGGCTGGATACTGGATTTTTGTATTTTTATTTTACTTGGTTTTGTCTCTGCAAATCACAGTATTAACAACTTTATCAGTTCATGGGTAGGAGTGACATTTGTATTTATTTTTGCTACTAGAAAGGTTTTCAAAAGCAATAGCAACATTCCTCTTTGGGCTAAATATGTTATCTACATAGTTTACCAGTTCATACTGATATCATTGGCTTCAAAGGTGTTAGGTTTTGTTGACAGCTTCATAGTTGCAAACATTTCATGGGCACTTGTAGTCAAATTCTCAGGCATTATTGCAAAAATATTTATTACACCTTTCACGATGGTGTTAAATTTCTTTGTAATGAAGGGAGTAATCGAAAAGATTTAAATGAAAAAGTTAAACATAAAAGATTGTCTTTTGTCTATAGATGTAGCCACATTGCTGGTAAGCCTTTACTTCAGTTTGGCAGTGCTCACCTATGCATACCTTCAGGTGGGACCAAATGGATTGTTATTATTTCTTTTGTTCGTTGGTCTTTTGGTGGGTTCCTATGCCTTGTTTGGAATTGTTATCAAATGTCTTAGAAATATATCGTTTGATTCTCCAAAGGCTGTTCCTGAAAAAAGAAAGTGGCTGGTATTTGGTGTTTCTGCGTTAGTAACCTTTGGACTTTTGCTGGTTTGGTTTTTTGCATATTTTCCAGGGTCATTTTCTGCGGATTCTATCACAACCTATAGACAGGCAGTTACAGGACACTACAGCGATTGGCATCCTGCTTGGTACACATTGTTTGCGCAGACTTTGCCATTAAAACTATTTGGCGTGCCACAGGCTACTACCATTATGCAGCTTATTTTCTTTTCATTAGTGGTTGGTTTCACTACACTTACCATTTATGAAATGGGAAATGTTAAGAGTGCTATCGTGTCGTTGGCATTGATAGTATTTAATCCATTCAATTGCTATATAGTTCTTTATCAGTGGAAGGATGTTACATTTTCCATAGCGGCAATGCTGTGTACTACTTACGCATTACGATTAATATGTAAGCTTAGCAAACCACAGCTTTGGAAGCTGGTATTATATGGCTTCGCATTAGCGTCATGTACAGTATTTAGACATAATGCCATACTTTTTACGGCTCCATTACTATTGGTGTTATTCTTCCAAATCGAGAGAAAAGATTGGATAAAAATAATAGTGGTAACAGTTGCCAGTCTTATAATCATAAAAGGACCTGTTTACCATGCATTCCAGGTAGAAAAACCGGATAGACGTGTTTCTGAAACTACAGGATTATTCCTTTCCATCATTGGAAATGTTGCTAAGGAAACACCAGAAAGAATGGATAAAGAATTATCTGAATTTGCTTATTCATTAGCATCTCCAGAGGTCTGGGCCAACTATGAATTCAAATATGGATTTAACAGTGTTAAATGGAACGGAGCAGATGTATCAGTTGTAGAGGAGCAGGGCTTATTTGGAATGCTTCATCTTACTATCAAATGCTTCCAGCTATCGCCTAAGGCATCTATGGATGAGTTAATTAATATAACTGATATCGTTTACGGTTTTGAATCAGCTATGAAGGGATATTTTGTAGCGGAAATCGACCCAAACGATTTGGGAATAGCCTATACAGAACAAACTAATATGTATCTACAGGATTTAGTTTCAGGCTATGCATCATTCTTTAATACATCATTATTCAAATACATTAGAACATTTGGCGTGTGGATGTTTGTAATTTTGCTTGTTTATTTTAGTAAGCTAAGATTTACATCATGGTCATCATGGAAGAAATGGTTTATAATCTTACCGTTGTTTGCACACAATTTTGGAACAATGCTTCTTCAGACAGCACCTGAAGCACGCTTTTTCTTTGTAACATATTTAATCGGACCACTGCTGGTGGTTTATGCATTGCATAAGGAGGAAAATGATATAAATGGCTAAAAAGGTTATTGTAATTGGTTGTGGTCCTGCCGGACTTACCGCAGCCTACGAATTATTAAAGGATAAGAAGGGTGAATATGAAGTTACCCTTTTAGAAGAGAGTGATTGCTTCGGCGGTATTTCAAAGACAGTTGAACATAATGGTAACCGTATGGATATGGGCGGCCATAGATTTTTCTCTAAGGTACCTGAGGTTAACGAATGGTGGGAGAACATGCTGCCAGTTCAGGGTGCAAAGCCTATGGATGATATCAAATTAGGCAGAGATATCGCAGTAAAAGCTGGCGGCCCTAACCCAGAAAATACAGACAGGGTTATGTTGTTAAGACATCGTGTTTCTAGAATCTTATTTGATTCTAAATTCTACGATTATCCTATTTCATTAAAGCCAGAAACATTTAAGAATTTTGGTTTCCTTACTACTATGAAGGTTGGATTTTCATATCTTGCATCAGTCTTCCACAAAAGACCAGAGGATAATCTTGAAAATCTTTACATAAACAATTTTGGTAAGAAGCTTTATTCTATGTTCTTCGAATACTATACCGAAAACCTTTGGGGAAGACACCCTAGCGAAATAGATGCTTCATGGGGTAAACAGCGTACAAAGGGACTTTCCATCTTCGGAATTCTTAAAGATTTCTTTGGAAAGTTATTTAAGGTAAAAAATCGTAAGGTAAACACATCTCTTATTGAAGAGTTCAAATATCCTAAGCTTGGCCCAGGTCAGTTATGGGATGTTACAGCAGAAGAGGTTAAGAACTTAGGTGGCCAAATCCTTATGAATTCGCAGGTTACAAAGGTTCACAAGGATGCTAACAACAATATGACAGGTGTTACATACGTAGCAGATGGCGTTGAGCATCAGCTTGATGGTGATATTGTTATTTCATCTATGCCACTTAGAGATTTGGTTGTTGGCATGAATGATGTTCCAGAACACGAGCTTGCTATCGCAAAGGGATTACCTTACCGTGATTATATGACACTTGGTGTTCTTGTAAAGAAGCTTAAGATGATTCCTTATGAAGTAATCGTACGCGGATATATGTTCGGTTCTATGTATGAAGCTTACAAGAAGGGAGAACCATTCCTTGGCCACAGCTTTGACAAGACTTACCAGGAAGCAGAAAAACTTGATTCAGACAGGGAGACCCTTGCCGGGCAGCGGCAGGATTGTCTGACCAATATCGCTGCAAAAGAAGCTGCTCTGTCGATCGCATCGGAACTTG
>CACYLQ010000176.1 GCA_902775195.1 uncultured Pseudobutyrivibrio sp. | reverse complement strand
TAAATTAATTATTTACGATTTATCATCTACAGACGAAGAGCATGAAAAAAATATTTTGGCCATCCGCGAGATTAACAGAAATATTCAGGTGAAGACAGCCGGTGGTGGAAATATCAAAAGACTAGAGGATGTTAAAAAGCTACTTTATGCAGGCTGCGTAGAGGTTATTCTTAATGGCTCTAAGCCTGAAACTATCGATTTGTTAAAGGAGGCTTCAGCAAGATTTGGAGCCAGCAAGATGCTTGTAAGTCTTGCAACTGTTGATTTCCTTTTCAAAACAAAGGATTTTTTGCAGGATAATGTTCACGAGCTTGTAATCATGAATTCATCTTTGTTAGAGAGCTTGGAGAATATTACTGACACTCCTTATATCATGCAGGTTGATGAATATGATTTTGATTATGTTTTAAAGCTACTTAAATCAGATCATATAAGAGGTATATCTGGAGCATTCATTAATGA
Source organism: uncultured Pseudobutyrivibrio sp. (assembly GCA_902775195.1). GTDB lineage: Bacteria > Bacillota > Clostridia > Lachnospirales > Lachnospiraceae > Pseudobutyrivibrio. Next base: position 6,536 of record CACYLQ010000176.1, on the reverse strand, counting down.
TACTAATACAGATATTATGCAAATCAAAAGCGATTTATCTGATGCTGGTATCAAGATGGACAATTTTGAGCCAAAGCTTTCCTGGGAGGATTTAAAGCCAAATTCAGATGGGCTTATTCCTACAGTCGTGCAGGATTTCCAGACTGGGGAAGTCCTTATGGTTGCATACATGAACGAGGAATCTTTAAATGCCACTATTCGTACAGGAAAGATGACATATTTTTCTCGTTCTAGACAATCACTTTGGGTAAAGGGAGAGACTAGCGGACATTTTCAGTATGTCAAGTCATTGACTGCTGACTGTGATTTTGATACTATTTTGGCGAAAGTGTCTCAAGTTGGAGTGGCATGTCACACTGGCGCACCTAGCTGCTTCTTCAATGAGATAGTTAAAAAGGAGTATGTTGAGCGAAATCCGCTGAAGGTATTTGAGGATGTTTACGCTATCATTATGGATAGAAAGGAACATCCAAAGGAAGGCTCTTACACTAACTACTTATTTGATAAAGGACTTGATAAAATCCTTAAAAAGGTTGGTGAAGAGGCTACAGAGATTGTTATCGCTGCCAAAAACCCTGATTCAGAGGAAACCAAATATGAAATTTCTGATTTCCTGTATCATTTGATGGTTCTTATGGCTGAAAAGGGTGTAACCTGGGAAGATATCACATCGGAGCTTGCTCAAAGATAGGATTATATGAAAAAACTAGCTTTACCTGACGATATTTTGATGCAGATTGATAAGCCTGCACGTTATATCGGCAACGAATTTAATAGTGTAATTAAAAATCCAGCTGACGTGGACATCAGATTTGCAATGTGCTTTCCTGATGTCTACGAGGTTGGTATGTCTCACCTAGGAATAGCTATCCTTTACGATATGCTTAACAAGCGTGAGGATACATATTGTGAAAGGGTATATTCGCCTTGGCCAGATTTACATAATCTGATGAAGGAAAGGGATATACCTCTTTTTGCGTTGGAATCACAGGATCCAATTAAGGATTTTGATTTCATCGGTATGACTCTTCAGTACGAAATGTGTTACACAAACATCTTGCAAATTCTTGATTTGGCTGGTGTTGCACTTCTTACTAAGGATAGAGAGAATAACGACCCTATCGTAGTAGTTGGTGGTCCTTGCGCCACAAATCCTGAGCCTATAGCAGATTTTGTAGATTTAGTATATGTTGGCGAAGGTGAAACTAGCTATCCAATACTTTTAGAGCTTTACAAAAAGCATAAGGCTTCTGGCTTTGATAGAGCGGCATTTCTTCGTGAGGCTTCAAAGATTCCTGGCATCTACGTACCTTCTTTATACGAAGTTACATATAAGGAAAGTGATGGAACTATCGAAAGCTTCAAGCCTATTTATGATGATGTTCCAGCTACTATCGAAAGACAGGTTGTTAAGGACATGGATTCTTCAAGCTATCCTACAAAGATGCTTATTCCATTTGTTCGTGCAATTCAGGATAGAGTTATACTTGAAATTCAGCGTGGTTGTATCAGAGGCTGTCGCTTCTGCCAGGCTGGAATGATTTATAGACCAAACCGTGAGAAGTCCGTTGAAGTACTTAAGGCTCAAGCAAAGGAATTACTTGCTTCAACTGGTCACGAAGAGATTTCCCTTAGTTCACTTTCTTCAAGTGATTATCATGCTCTAGGAGAGCTTATGGATTTCCTTATTGATGATTGCTTATCTGAGGGTGTTAATGTATCATTACCGTCTTTACGAATTGATGCATTTTCACTTGATGTTATGTCAAAGGTTCAGGATGTTAGAAAATCTAGCATCACATTTGCGCCAGAGGCTGGTAGCCAGAGAATGCGTAACGTTATCAATAAGGGCCTTACTGTAGAAGATATCTTAGGCGGTGCCACACTTGCATTTAAGGGTGGCTGGAATAAGGTTAAGCTTTATTTTATGCTTGGTCTTCCTTCTGAGACTGACGAAGATATGAAGGCTATTCCACAGCTTGCCAACGATATAGCTGCTGCTTATTACGAGACTGTTCCTAAGGATCAGCGTCAGGGAAGATGCCAGATTACTATTTCTACATCATTCTTCGTACCAAAGCCATTTACACCATTCCAGTGGGCTCCTATGTACGAGGCAGGAGAATACTTACGCCGGGCCAAGGTAGTTAACGACGAAATGAAGGCACAGCTTAATCAAAAATCACTTAAGTACAACTGGCATCATTCAGATGTAACCGTACTTGAAGGCGTTTTTGCAAGAGGAGATAGAAGACTCTGTCCTGCAATTTTAGATGCATATAATAGCGGATGCTTCTTTGATGCATGGGGCGAATATTTTGATTTCGATAAGTGGCTTGCTGCTTTTGAAAAGAACAATATTTCAATAGATTATTATGCTTACAGACAGCGTGATTTAGATGAAATTCTTCCATGGGATTTCATTGATTGTCATGTGTCTAAGAATTTCCTTAAGAAAGAATGGAATAACGCCATGGCAGGCAATGTTACTCCTAACTGTAAAATGGGCTGCAGCGGATGCGGTTCTGCAAAAATCGGATCGGGGGTATGTCACAATGCGCGTTAGAATTAGATTTGAAAAAACAGGAATTATGAGATATGTAGGTCATTTGGATTTAATGCGTTTCTTCCAAAAGGCTGTTAAAAGATCAGGTCTTCCAATCAGATATTCAGAAGGCTTTAACCCTCATCAGATTATGTCCTTTGCATCACCTCTTGGCGTTGGACTTACATCTGAGGGCGAATACATGGATATAGATATTAAAGAAGAGGTTGCTTCTGCTAAGGGGATTGCTTCTCTAAACGAGAACATGGTAGAAGGTCTTGCAATCACAAGCTTCAAATATCTTCCAGATAATGCTGAAAAATGTATGAGTGCTGTTACAGCTGCAAGCTACATTGTTACCTATAAGGACAGCAAGGATGATGCTTGTTATATCGATAATATCTGTGACCTTAAAGAAAAATTCTTTGATGAGGCTGCAGCTATTAACATTGTTAAAAAGACTAAAAAGGGTGAGCGCGAGCTTGATTTAAAGCCACTCATTTACAGATTCAACATCGAAGTAAAAGATGGTGTACCTGTATACGATTTACTTCTTTTACCAGAATTTGATGAGCTTACACTTGATATTCATCGTGTAGATATGTTTACAGGTGAGGCTTATAGCTTTGTTTCTTTGGGAGACATAGGGGATGAGCATTAATAAAGTAGTTATTACAAATGGATTATATCAGGACAAGGAGCTTAAGCTCCTTGTTTCTTTTGATGGAAATGATAAACCTGTAGATTTAATCAATCTTGATATTACTAAGGTTGGCGAGGTTTCGCTGGCCACAGTTGAAAAGGTTTTAAATGATATAGATGCTTGTATAGTAAAGCTTGATACAGGAGATAAGGGTTTTATAGAAAATAAAAAACTTAAGTCTGAAAGCTTTGTAACCCGTCACTCTGATAAAAAGCTGGTGTGCCAGGCTGACCAGTTTTATGTGCAAATTTCTCAGGACAGAAAGGGCGTAAAGCCTTATTCATGTAATTTTATAGCTGAAATCACTGATGAAAATAAAAATTATAATTTCATAAATTATTATCTAGATAATTATGCATCAAAAGATACTGAGGTTATTACAGATTTAATTGATATAGCAAATAACTGTAATGCCAGAATCTATGAAGATGAAAATATATCACTTTGGAATGTTTATGGATTAGAGCCTACAGAGGCCATGACTATTATCGATGTAAATTCATCTAAAAACTATGGTAAATCTACCGTTATGGAAACAAACCTGGAGGCTTTAGAAGAAATAGCAAGACAGCTACGTCTTCGTTCTATTTCTGGGATGATTATTGTAGATTTACTAAAAGTATCAAATACTGAAGAAAAAGAAATTATTTCTTTAGCAAAGAATATATTTAAATCTGATATTTCCTTAGTCAATATTCATGGCTTTAGTAATTTAGGATTATTAGAAATTACGAGAAGTCGTTGCATTTCAAATTTTACAATCGTATAGGAGAGGAATATATATGGAAAAGGAAAAAATATTTGAAAAAACTAATGATTATTTAAAAAGAATTTTTGTTGTAATAGTTTTGGCAGTGCTATGTTATTTACCATTAATTGCTAATTCTTATAACAATTCTTTTGATGGATTATGGCATCCAACTCATAAGCAGGCAGGAAACTGGGAACTGTCAATTGGCAGATGGGCATGGTTATTCTTAGATAAAATGAGGGATGGTTATGCTGCGGAACCGTTAAATTCATTACTTACTCTCTTTTTGATTTCTACAGCCATGACCATACTTTTTTATAATTATAAGAGAAAAAGCTACATATTTATTTTGCTTTTTGTTATAAGTACTGTTACCTGTTGTTTTTTGTCATATAGATACATGTCACCTACTTTTGGATTATCTGTATTATTACCAGTAGTTGCTGCTAAACTTACCATTGAAAAGTTAGAGAATCAATTAAAATTTCAACAATCTTTAATTTGGTTACTAATTATAGGATTAATGACTGTAACTCTTGGACTGTATCAAGCTAATATTGGTTGTTATTGTATTATTGTGCTTTTTGCTGCTCTTAAATATGTTTATGATGATAAATTTGAATTTTCATTAAAGCTTATATTCCGCGCTATTGTGATGTTTGCGATTTCTTGTATTCTATATAAAATTATCTGGGACATCGCTTTAAAGCTAAGACACGTTGAAGCAGCAGGGTATAAAGGGGCTGATGATATTACGATTACTAGAATTTTATTGAATATTCCTTATGGAATAAGGAACGCCTATGTAATGTATATACATAATTTTATATATCCTGATAGTTACTATCTTTTTTCTCCTATAAGACTTTTGATTATCATTTTTTTATTAATACTATTAATTGCTTTGCCTATATTTAATAAACTTAGTATTAAGAATATTATTATTTATGAGTTTATTGTGCTTCTAATGCCAATAGCTTGCTGCGTGTGTTATCTATTGACTCCAGATGCTGAAGGCCTACAAATGCAGATGACTGCTCCATTAGTTTTGTTTATCTCATTAATATTAGCCTTTATTTCTGAAAAAACCAAAAGTTTATTAATAGCTGTAGCAGGATGTCTGCTATTATACGGAAATATATATTCTGTTGGGGTTGATATTGATGCTTTAGCGTTAGGTACTGCTTCTTGTAACACAATAATGTCTTCGATTGTTAATTATATTATTGGTGAGGATTTATACTCGGATACATATAAATATGCATTCATTGGAGAAATTAGTGATAGTCCATTATTTAAAGTTAACGAAAATTGGACCAATTCTTCTTACTATGCACATTTTGGCTATATGCTTACTGCACCAAGTGGTTTATATGACAGTTATAATGGATTAATTGATGATATGGGGCTTAATGGGTTTTACTTGTTATCTGCCGAAGAATATGAAAAATTAATTGATAATAAAGACATTGAAGATATGCCTTGTTTTCCTAATAAAGGCTCAATAGTAAAAAAAGGCGAAGTATCTAATCATTATAAGTAAAAGGAATAGTTAATTTTAGTTACTTAATTGTTAAGATAGAATTATTGCATGAAAATTCTTAGCAAAGTATAATTAAAATAGTGAAAATATGTATGGAGGGATTTTATGGCATCTAAAGTTTATTTTATCAAAAATGTAACAGCAGAAAATGTTGTTAAAATGTACGATAAGTTAGGTATCAAGCTGCCTGGCAAGGTTGCTGTTAAGGTTCATTCTGGTGAGGAAGGAAATCAGAATTATCTTAAGCCAGCATTTTGGAAGCCAATGGTAGAGCATGTTAACGGCACTATAGTTGAATGTAATACAGCTTATGAGGGTGAAAGAAATTACACAGATAAGCATATCAAACTACTTAAGCGCCATGGCTGGAACGAGTTATTTAATGTAGATTTAATGGATGCCGAAGGCCCTGATATAGAAATTCCTGTTAAGAACGGAACACATCTTAAGACAGATATTATGGGCAAGAATTTACTTAATTATGATTCAATGCTTGTTCTTTCTCATTTTAAGGGACATCCAATGGGTGGCTTCGGTGGTGCTCTAAAGCAGCTTTCTATTGGATGTGCATCCTGTCTGTGCTGGAAAGGTTCAGATTCATTCTGCTGGCAAATACAAGCTTGCAAGTGAACAGGATATCGTATGGAATGATTTACCTGAGCAGAATGCTTTTTTAGAGAGTATGGCTGAGGCTGCATCAGCAGTGGTTGACCATTTCGCTGGAAATATGGCATTTATCAATGTAATGGCAAATATGTCTGTTGACTGTGATTGCTGTGCAGTTGCCGAGGACCCATGTCTTAAGGACATTGGTATTTTAGCCAGCTTAGATCCAGTTGCCATTGATAGAGCTTGTCTGGATTTAGTTTATGCATCTAAGGATGTTGGAAGAGACCATTTCTTAGAGCGTGTTACATCTAGAAATGGCGAGCATACAGTTGATGTAGCAGCATCACTTAATGTTGGAAGCAAGGAATACGAACTTATAGAGCTA
>CACYLQ010000175.1 GCA_902775195.1 uncultured Pseudobutyrivibrio sp. | reverse complement strand
AACAAAAGAATTGATTTCCTTCTCCAAAAGACGAAATACATTAGCAACCAAATATCCATCTGCAATTGCGTGATTAAGTCGAACAGTTACAGGCATAACAAGTCTACCGTTTTCCTCTCTGTATTTCCCCCAATTGATAATAGGAGCAAAGAATAAATGTCCATCAGGCAATTCAATATTAAGCGAGTCATATGAAAGCCATGATATATAAGATGCATCAAACCAGTTTGGATGATTTGCCATGTCTAAACCATATTCACGAGTCTTCTTCGCTTCCTCAACATCATTTAAAGCACCAGTGTAAAACTTTTTATATTCCTCAAAATACTCTGTATATACCGGCGTACAGGTTTCCGTATCTAGCATTTACAATCTTCCGAGAAGTGGCGAAACACTCCTTTTCTATAGTATTTTTCTTTATCAATTATCTTATAGTTCATTTTTATTACCCCTACAAACTTGAATTTATCACTCCGGCATCTGCTCATTGATTTCATCAAGCAAATACATTGTTTTATATGTCTTATTGCAATTCTTACATTGCCAATCGCAATCGCTTTTCTTTGCTTTCTTATGCAGTAGTTCCAACTCGTTGCCACATATAGGACAAGCTGCTTTTTCTTGCCGCCAGAGTCTCTTAAGAAAAGCAAGCGTCTCATTCCTGGTTTTAAACCCCAGTTCTCTTAACAATACTCGTTCCATATATTCCATTCTAAATTCCGATTTGTTAATGTCTTTATTTTAGTTGATTAGAGAGCTAAATAAAAGTTTTAATTACCATATTCCCCGTTTTTGTTTCGTATATACATATTAAAACAATCTTCACATAGAAAAAGGTTACTGTTTTCTGATATAGTCTAGATTTACACTGATTTGACAGCTATACCACTTTCAACAACCTCATCATTGGTATTCACGCTATCCTGCTCGTTCCCTATCTCTGTTAGATTATTGAGCCATCGCTCTTTCTTTAACCAGAAATGGAAGATTGTAATCTTTATCACGTCCAAAAGCTTTACGCTCAGATACATCTGTACAGGGCCGATATTTGTAAACTTAGCCAGTGCGAAAAGCATTGGAAGCATAATTACTATGGTGATGCTGGCGTCTGCATAGGCTCCCATCTTTGTGTCGCCACCAGCTCTTGCAACGGCCTGTTGTGCATTAATAAGTACCCATGCTGGCATAAAGAATGACATCATAATAACCATGCTACGACAGATTGCTATTGCGTTTACACTTAGCTTACCAAAAACAATAGGAATAATAGCTGTTGTGCCAAATCCTACAAATGTCATGGCAACTCCAAAAGTAACCGCTCCTGATAAAAGCCAGTTCTTCTGTCTTCGGGCTTCCTCCAGATTTCCTTCGCCAAGCGTTCTTCCAATAATTACGCTTGTTGCAGAATAGATTCCACCAAAGGCAACAAAGAAAAGATTGGCAATGGCAAAGCTTGATGCCATACCCGATACAACATCTGCACCACCACGACCATTATAAATAGCTGTTGTAACTGTCTCTGAAAGAACCCAGGTCATTTCGCAGAACAGCATTAATGAACCCTTCTTAATAATCTCTTTGAATAGAGTAGTATCAATTCTGTATTTACTGCCAAAACGAACTGCAAAGTCCGGATTCTTTAACACATAGACAACTGCAAAGATTACAAACTCCACTGTTCTTGCTATAACTGTCGCGTAGGCTGCTCCCCTTACTCCAAGTGCTGGGAAACCAAAGTGTCCATAGATTAACAAGTAATTAAAGATTGTATTGATAAGTGTTGCTACGATTGTTACATAAAGTGGTATCCTTACCTCTCCCATATCTCGCAATGAGCTGGCAATACATACTGAACAGGTGAATGGAACACCTATTATAGCCATGATTTTAACGTAGCGTACAGCCTCATCCAGGATTAATCCCGCCTGGGTATTTCCTATCAGCATAAGTGATAGTACTGATCTTGGGAATACAACACACACAAGCAAGTATGGTACAAATGCCAATAGTCCAATTAACAGCTTAAACATGAATGCCTGTTGCATTCCCTTTTTATCCTGTGCACCATAAAACTGCGTAAGGAATATGCCGCCAGACATGCAGACAGTATTAGTAAAAATCATAAACACAAACATAACCTGTCCAGCAACATTTACACCAGACATTGAAATATCACCTAAGCCTGATACCATAAAGTTATCTATAAGCGAAACCATGCTCTGGATCAACTGCTGAAGCATAATTGGCACTGCGATTGTCAGTGCCTTCATATAAAATTTTCTGTTTCCTATTATCTTATTTTTCTGTCTCATTTGTCTTACTCCATAATAATAAAAAAACTAATTTAAACTCCTCTGCCATGCCCTACTAAATGATAGATAAGGACAGAGCTTTCCTAAAGTGTTATTTCCTTTGTTGCCAACTTCTCTCTAAATCTCACATCATGCTCTACCAAAAGCATAGTTGGCTTATACTCCTCAATCAATTTTTCAATCTGCATTCGCGAAAAAACGTCAATGTAATTTAGTGGCTCATCCCAAATGTATAAATGTGCTGATGTAAGCAAACTTCCCGCTATGAGCACCTTCTTCTTTTGCCCCTCAGAATAGTCCTCTATATTCTTTTCAAACTGAATTCGGCTCATATCAAGTTGACTCAGTATTGAAAGAAATAAACTGTAATCCAGCCCATTCTTTAATGCGTAATCCCTCAGGCTTCCTCTAAGCCAGGAAGTATCCTGATTGATATAAGAGATGACAAGATTGGGCGCCACATTAAGCGTCCCTTCTGTTACAAGGTTTGACATAGTAGCCACACCAGCTGTAGCCAAAATCGATTTAATCAAGGTAGATTTTCCACTGCCATTTTCACCGCTTAAAAATACTCTCTCTCCTTGAAGCAAATCAAAAGATAAATCATTTACTACAGGCTTTGTACCATCAGTATATCCAAGGGTTAAATCTTTGCAATCTATAAGCACTTTCTTGTAGTGCTCCATAGGCATTACCTTAAGGTCGATGGGTTCCTCCAAATCCTGAAGCAATCCCTCTTTCTCTGCTATCTCACGGTCCATTCGCTTTTCGTAGGATTTCACTCTTGCCTGCATCTTCTTGGTCTTAGCGCCAATATAGGATCTGGTAGCAATGCTTCTGTCATTTTCCTTAACTGGGTCAAAGCCAATCTTTCTAGCCTCTCCCTTGTCAGCCCATCTGGAAGATCTGTCTGCAGTAGCCTTCAGCTTTCCAATTTCCTTTAAATGCTTTTCATTCTCATGCTTTGAAAATGCATCTGCTTTTGCTTTGTTCTCCCACCAGCTAGAAAAGTTTCCCGCTTGAACCTCTATTGTTGCCCTATTTAAAACCAACACATGGTCAACACAGACATCCAATAAATCTCTGTCATGGGACACAAGGATAAAGCCTTTTTTGGAAGCCAAATAATTCTTTATAATTTCACGAGCCTCCATATCCAGATGATTTGTGGGCTCATCAATTAACAGGAAATCATTTTCTCCAGAAAATAAAACTGCAAGCATGACCTTGGTTCTCTCCCCAAAGCTCAAGGTCTTAAAGGGTCTGTAAAGCAACTCAGCATCTATGGAGAGCTGAGGCAATTCACACATAACTCTCCAGCTTTCCACCGATGGCTTCCATTTTTCCATAAGCTCGTCCGCAGTCTTTTCCAAATCAGCGTCGCTAACCTTGTATGGAAAATAATCAAAAACCATATTTGTAGATATGTGTCCCTCGTAATCATATCTTCCCAATAACAAATTCAAAAAAGTTGTCTTACCTTTACCATTTCTGCCAATAAATCCCAGTTTCCAATTGGTATCTATAGAAAAGGAAACATTTTCAAAAATATTGTCAAAGCTTCCTTCATATGCAAAGGTAAGATTAGTAATATTTATTTGTGCCATAAAAACCTCCAGTCCCCTGACATAAAAAACGAGCCTGCTTTTGCGTACGCAAAAACAGACTCGCTAAAAAATCCTATATAATCACCTATTGGTGCAGATAAGGATACAAAAGCGATAATCTAATTTAAGCGTACACAAACTAGCCTGTTCATCAGG
>CACYLQ010000174.1 GCA_902775195.1 uncultured Pseudobutyrivibrio sp. | reverse complement strand
TTTATGAATCATGTCAACTATTTATTACAAAATAAAAAGACCCTTATATCATTTTGATATAAAGATCTTTTCTAGTCATCTTAACTTAATGACATTGCCTTACGGGGTATTTTTTTTATAATTCTTTTGAATCGATAACGATACCATCTTTCCAAATTCTCTCTAAATCATAGAATAATCTATCTTCCTCAGAGAATAAATGAACGATAACATCTTCATAATCCATAAGTACCCAAGTACTTGAACGGTTACCTTCAATTGATTTAGCATGAATTCCCTGCTCATAGAGAATTCTATCTACTTCATCCTGCATAGCATTAAGCTGACTCTGGTTAGATGCAGATGCAACAATAAAGAAATCAGCCATAACGCTAACCTCTGAAATATCTATAGCCTTAACATCAATGGCCTTTTTGTCATCGAGGGCTTTGCAAATAAGCTTTGCCATTTCTCTTGCTTCCATGTTTCTACCTCTCTTCTATAAATTTTCTATAAAAATTAAATGTATCTATTGTAGTTGGGTCTACCATATCTGGATTAGCATTTAGATAATTAACTGAATCCTCAAGTATTAAATAAACACACATATCCAAATCGGTAAAGGCTGTGGCACGAATAACATCAAGTCTAGGCTGTTTATCTCTGCCAGGCTCGATATAATCAGCCACAAATATAATCTTATCTAAAAGATTCATATTAGGACAGCCTGTTGTATGAACTGCAATAGCGTGGGCTATCTGTTCGTCATAAACATCATACTTGACCTTGCAGTAGTGAGCTCCAACCTTGCCATGTAACAAATGAGGATATTTATATTCTATATCTGTTACAGGAATATTATTCTTCTCGCAAACACTAAGTCGTTTTTCATCTGAAATGCATTTAGCACAGTCATGAAGCATACCTGCTACCATAGCTGTATTTGCTGGGTAATTCCATCTAGTAGCTAATGCATAGGACATATTTGCAACACCTATAGTATGTATGTATCTGCCAGGCTTTAGCTCCTTTTTCATTTCATCATCTAAACGGCTAATATCCTCTTTTGTATAAGAATATTTGCTATAAAGATTATGTTCAACAATATAATCGTAAACATCTGATGTGACTTCTGATTTGACAATTCTATCGTTATAGAATTCGTCCCTAATCTTTGATGAAGCTAAATCATTAGCATCATAATCGATAAGCATAAAATCACCATCAAACAAATTCTTACATTCATTAATGGCATTTTCGATTTGTTTTATGTCATCTCCAAATCTAGGAGCTACAAGAACTGTAACATATTCAGAAATAACATCTGGCTTCACCCAATTTTTGAAATTAAGCAAACTATCGCTTCCCATGATGAAGAAAATCTCATCATCAGGTCTTTCCATGTGATATTCGCTAAAGGTTATGTAAGAATAACTCTTGCCAGCTCGGTATATTTCTCTGTCGTCAATATCTAGACCTTCCTGCCCATTAATGGCAAGCTTTACCATTTCGAGTCTGTTAATATCAGAAACAGATTCCGCAGTATTCTTGTGTGGAGGCGTTCCTGCTACTAAGAAATATACTTTATCAAGTTTGTATTGCTCTAAAGCAACCTTTGCAATCTCAATATGAGTATTATGTATTGGATTAAAGGTGCCGCCGTAAACACCGATTCTAGCCATTTTGAACTCCTGTATTAGTTAGGTAATTTGATAACAGGCTTCTTTGCTGCCCTGTAAAGAATAATTTTCTTACCAATAACTCTAACAACCTCTGAATGAGTACGCTCTGCAAGAATCTGTGCCATCTCACGTGGGTCATCAAAGCAATTCTTTAATACGTTGATTTTAATTAACTCTCTAGCCTCTAATGCCTCGTCTACAGCCTGAGTATGCTCAGGTGTAAGTGAAGCCTTACCAATCTGAAGAATTGGGCTTAATTCAGCTGCTAAAGATGATAAATAAGCTCTTTGTTTATTAGTCATTTCAATACCTCTTACTTGTAATAATCAAACACTAAGCCGTACATTCTAACTGTATCGCCCTCTTGAATACCCTTTTCTTCAAGCTCTTTAAGAATACCCTGCTCCTTAAGGAAGTTCTGGAAGAACATAAATCCTTTTTCAGATTCAAGGTTAGTGTATCCAAGCATCTTTTCAATTCGAGGACCTTCAACAACATAATCGCCCTCATCATTGATTGTAACTGTGTATGGCTCATCATTAAATGCACGAATAGTTGGGTCAAATTCCTGCTCGTAAACGATAGGTGCATCATCGCAAGAATCTAATAATCTAACTACCTCGTATAAAAGTTCCTTTAAGCCTTTACCACTAACTGCAGAAATAGCAAATACCTTAATGCCCTTTGGCTCAAATTCTGCCTTTAAGGCCTCAAGAACCTCGTTGCTATCCTCTCCAATAACATCCATCTTATTAGCTGCAATAACCTGAGGCTTATTAAGAAGGGCTGGGTCGTAAGCTTCAAGCTCTGCAGAAATAGTTTTGATGTCTTCTATTGGATCACGACCTTCAACTGAAGCGCCATCAACCATGTGAATAATAACCTTTGTTCGCTCGATATGACGAAGGAATTCATGGCCAAGACCGATTCCTTCTGAAGCGCCTTCAATAAGGCCTGGAATATCTGCAATAACGAAACCATTTATATCATCAACATCTACAACACCAAGATTTGGGCTAAGTGTTGTAAAATGATAATTTCCAATTTTAGGATCAGCATTAGTTACACGTGAAAGGAATGTAGATTTACCTACGTTAGGATAACCCACGAGACCTACATCAGCGATAACCTTAAGCTCAAGTAAAACCTCTAGCTCGATAGCATCTACACCTGGCTTTGCGTATTTTGGTGCCTGCATTGTAGATGTAGCAAAATGCTGATTACCAAGGCCACCCTTGCCACCTGGGAGAACTATCTGTCTCTTGTTATCTCCTGACATATCAGCGATAACCTTTCCGCTGGCAGCATCCTTAATAACTGTTCCCTCTGGAACCTTAAGAATTAAATCTGCACCGTTCTTTCCGTGACAATTATCCTTGCCACCTTCCTGACCGTTTTCAGCTGCAAATTTACGTCTATGACGGTAATCAGTAAGAGTATTAAGGCCTGGATCGACCTCAAAAATTACATTACCACCATTACCACCATCGCCGCCGTTAGGCCCACCGTTTGGAACGTATTTTTCACGACGGAAACTAACGTGACCATCGCCACCTTTACCTGATTTTATAATAATTTTTGCTCTATCAGCAAATGACATAAAAACTCCTAATCCGCCGATTTATCCATGCCATTTTATTTCTATTAAGATATAAAACAGCTAAAATCGACTATATTGATTAACTACGTTGTTACCTAAAAAAACGACCCGACTACGTAATACGCATAGTCGGGTCAATCGATTACTGTTCTACTGGATAGACAGAAGCCTGCTTCTTGTCTCTACCTTTTCTTTCGAAACGAAGTACTCCATCAACTAAAGCAAAAAGTGTATCGTCTCCACCGAGACCTACATTGTTGCCTGGAAGAATCTTTGTACCACGCTGATCTCTACCGTTCTTTGTAGAGCCTACACCCTTTTTATGAGCGAAGAACTGAAGGTTCATCTGTAACATGTCTTACACCTCCTTGTATTGTAATGAAATATATTCATCACCGTATTGTTTTTGAATTTCGTCTAAACCTAGTAACATTGAATCTAACAAAAGCTTAGATTTGTCGGAAAGTGGTTCTGGAAAAGTCATAACTAAATGACCACCATCTTCAGCAGCATCAACAGAAAAAGCATCATCTGTAAAACGTTCGATACTATTAAAAGTGTTGATAGCTAAAACTGAAACTGCAGCGCAGACAATGTTTTGTCCTGCTTCTGCATCACCAGCATGTCCGTCTAAGGAAACCTGTTTGAATTCTGCTCCAGATTTAGTAATAATAACGGAAACCATAATTTTTAGTAATAATAACGGAAACCATAATTAGCCGTTAATCTTCTCAATCTTAACCTGAGTGAAAGCCTGTCTGTGGCCATTCTTCTTGTGGTAACCTGTTTTTCTCTTGTACTTGTAAACGATTACCTTCTTACCTCTGCCTTCTTTAACAACAGAAGCCTCAACTGAAGCGCCTTCTACTGTAGGTGCGCCAACCTTGAGTTCCTTGTCGCTAACAGCAAGAACCTGATCAATATCGCCTTCAGAAACTTTGTACTGCTTACCACCTGTTGCAATAATTGCGTACATGGTTGCTCCTCCTTTTTATCATTACTCGCCAGTTTCGGTGGTGCTTCGGAATGAAACACACTTAAAAAACCACACTGAGCGGCATACTCAAGTATATTAACATAGGATTTCATCTTCGTCAATGAAAAAGGCGACAAAATTTTCGATAAATTTAGTCAATTGTATGTGCACTACCTAAATGCTTGGTTAGATAGGCATCTAATGAGCTCATTTTACCTGCTGCCTCTTCCCTGATTTTTTTAGCTTCATCATCTAAGCAGTGCTTGCAGGTTTTACGAAGGTCTTCCTCTTCATTTGTAGAAAACCACTCATCAAATTGTTCCTGTAAATCACTGTCCTGCTTAAAATGAAACTTGCTAAGCTGTAAGGTAAG
>CACYLQ010000173.1 GCA_902775195.1 uncultured Pseudobutyrivibrio sp. | reverse complement strand
TTCTGGGTTTTGTTTGCGAGCGGTGATTACTTTGGCTCGTTCTCCGTATAGGCGGGACAGTTCACTTAGGGCTGTTGTCATGGCAGGGCGAATTCCAAACAGATTTTTCAGTGTCTTTAGGCTGGTGGCAACATCTTTATCTGCGAATTCAAAGAATTCCCGCAGGCCCTGGCCCAGAATTGCTGGTCGTCCCATTGGCTTTTCGTCGTCTTTTTCTATTAACCATGAATCATGCTGCTTTTGCCATTCCAATGAAGTTGCGGCATAATTCTGCAAGGCTTCTGCAAGCTCTCCGTAATCTTCCCAGACCTCCTGCTGCAAGAACTGGTGCTCCATAATCTGCACATCTAGATACAGCTTTATTTCCTTTTCTCCTGCAGTATTTTTGAAGGCCTCGGACAGCTTTTGCAGCTCTTCTACAGTCAAATCCTCGGCAATATTATTAATCTGGTACTCTATCATGTCCCTGAAGCCAGCTGTGGTGAAAAATTTATTTAGCACATCATGGATTTCTCGTTTGTATCCCAACTCCGAAGATTTTTTCAAAAGCGTATACACAAAGCCGCGGTTCAATCTGACTATCCTAGAATTCCAGTTAATGCGTCTGTAATAATGGGTCAGTGGGCCGTAATCATCTTCCTCCATGCCGATGGCCATGATGAAGCAATATATTAAATTTATCTTAGTATCATTAAATGTGTCATTCGAAAACAGACCGCCCTGGATAAACATAGAACCCTGGTCGCCATTGTATTTCTCGTACATCTTCAGATAGTAATCGCAGCTGTCCTTGCACTTTTGATTCTCGTGCCTTTTGAAAAAAACGGTGGATACGTAAAAGGCCAGGCAGGCCAGTGGAATCTCCATAATATCTGGCTTTTTCGCCTCTCTTTCATATATGGCAACCACCTCATCATCCTTTTCCATTTGATGATTAGCGATGGCCATTCCGCAGACAAAGCTGCCTCTATATCGCAGGCTTTCGTTGTCATCCATGGTCATTAAATATTCATATGCATCGGTGCAAACCTTCAGCATCTCTTCAAATTTTTTGATGGACTTCCACTCCTGAGCAAGCTGATATGGCCAACGCATATTGTCAGGCTCCTCAGCCATCATCTCCTCCAAAAGTGGCACGTTTCGCATGGAATGTTTTATGTTTTCTTCATCTGAAACGTGAACATATCCGAAGTGCCCTGCCCTTGCATCCATGAACATGGCATTACCATAGGCAGGCTCAATGTACTCATGAATCTTCCCTTTGAACTGGGTTTCAGGGGTAACCGCACACATTCTGCAGACTTCAATATCCTGATATTCCTTAGCATCAAAATCAAAATAATTACGCTGGAAATAACCGCCGATATTGTAGCTGGTGCAATCAGGGTCCTTGAAAAATTCTATGATATATTTGCAATCCAAAAACCATTCATCATCATCTATGTACAAAAACATCTTGCCGTTGGCCTGATCAAGCTGGAAATTTCTGGCTTTGCCAAAATCGTTGCACCAGGTAAATTCAAAAACCTCATCGGCATATTTTTCGATAATGGCTCTGGTTTCTTTGGAGCAGCCGGTATCAATAACCTGAATTTCAGAATCGATTGCCTCGCGAATAGGCATCAGCGATTTTAAGCAGCGCTCCGTTGTGTCAGGTCGTCCGCAGCAAAGAAGTGAAATTGTAAGTAGCTTTGTTTTTGGCTTGTTATTCATGCTCTTCCCCCATAACCCCATAATCTGAAGAAGGCTCGTCATCTGACGAGCCTTGCAATTCTAATATTAATATGTTCCAACAACTAGTGGTCTGTACATCTCTTCTCCTTCTGTGAGACCTTCCACCTTTCCTAAGCAGCTATCAATCAATCTGTTGATTTCGTTTGCTACGATGGCCTTCTCACCAGGTGCATCAACGAGTCCTCTAAAGTCGTAAATATCAATACTTTTTATTTCTATTATTCTATTTTCAATCTCTCTTAAGATATCACTTAAGACCATTTCGATTGAAACCTTGTGATCCATTATCATTTTTGTGTCTCTTAAGTTCTCACTTATATCGTAAATCAAATTGCAGTAATTTTCAAACTTTTCTACGATGTCCGAATAATCCATTCCCATGGATTCTAAGTATTCTCCTAATACTAAGGCTTTCTGCTGACATCCGATTAGGACTTGAAGGTCAGCTGCATCATCACCCGTTCCTCCCTGAGCGAATCTGTGGTTGGCTGTGTAGAGCTCTAAAACCATTGTCAACATCTTGTTTCTTGTAAAATATGCCATAAGCCTTACCTCTCTATCTTATATGAATCTTACCACCTCATCCACCACTTCGTGGTCCCCCTTCTCCTCAAGGAGAAGGCTAGGTATGTAAGCATTGTTTTCATTGTTAATTATTTAATTATTAGTTCTCTTTAGTAATTTCCCCACCTCTTGGTTGAGGTGGGGAGATTCTTTATGGTATCAATCTTAGGTTTACTGGAGTAAGTTCATAACACCCTGTGTAGCCTGATTTGCCTGAGCAAGCATTGACTGACCTGCCTGCTGAAGGATGTTATTCTTAGAGTACTCAACCATCTGGTCTGCCATATCTGTATCACGGATACGAGACTCAGCTGCTTCTGTGTTCTCAACTACGTTGTCGAGGTTCTTGATAGAGTGCTCTAATCTGTTCTGGATAGCACCAAGTTCTGCACGCTGTGCTGATACTCTCTGGATTGCATCTGCGATAGCATCGATTGCGTATGTAGCTGCTTTACCAGTTGCATCGGATACGTTGATACCGTTAATACCGATTGACTTAGAGTTCATAGCCTCGATAGAAACGTTAATCTTGTTTGTCATGGCTGCGTCAGCACCAACATGAAGGTTAAGTGTAAGTGCATTCTGTACATTTACATGACCCTTTGAGAGTGAAAAACTAACTGTTGTTGATGTCTGTGGCTCGCCACCTACGTACTGAATAATATTTGTTGTTTTCCAGTAGTAGCTATCATTTGTTTCCCATGGATCTCTAGCAGAACCATCTGGTTTTGTTGCATGTGTATGCTTATCCGCATCATCTGATGCTCCCCATTTATCCACATCTGCTGAACCATCTGTTGCACCAACTGATGATGCTGCCTTAAGCTCGATCGCTACCATGTTATAAGCTGCTGTTGCCTTGATAAGTGTAGCATTTGATCTATCAATACCAGTATCAGGGTCGTATGTGTTAGAGAAACGAGTTACTTCATTACCATTATATTTAAGTGTTGATCCTTCAACGATAAGGTTGTGAAGATATCCGTTTGTAACCTTTGCGTTAGCTACGTCACTTGCATTACCATCCTGAATTGTATATGTCTTTCCATCGATAGAAATTGTATCACCAGCTGTAAGGTTCCAGCCATCTGTAGATGCATATTTTGTTTTATCATACATATCAGGTGTAAACTTAAGAGCCTTAGCAACTTCTTCATTTGTTGATGCACCGATTGTATACTGTGTTCCACCGATTCTATATTTCTCACCAGCTTCAAGAGACTCCATTGTAAATGTTGCTCTTGTCGAATTCTGTACTAATGTGCCTTCAAGACCAGCATCATGAGCTGAAATAAACATCTTCTTAAGTCCGATGTCACCCTTTAATAGGAATGTCTCGTTAAACTTTGTTGTAGATGCGATTCTATCGATTTCCTGTGAAAGCTGTGTGATTTCGTTCTGAATATTGAACTTCTGTGAGGGCACCTTCAGCTGTCTGTACTGAAGATACACCGTCAGATGCGTTTGTAGAAGCCTGGGTCAAACCACGAATCTGCTTTCTCATCTTCTCAGAAATTGAAAGTCCAGCTGCGTCATCTGCTGCTCTGTTGATTTTATATCCAGATGAAAGCTTTTCTGTAGACTTAGACTGAGAATCAGTTGTAATGTTCAATGTTCTTGAAGCATTAGCTGCCTGCATGTTATGTTGTACTACCATAGTTAATTCCTCCATGAGATTCTGCTAATTCCTTTTAGCATTTAAATCCGTTTTTGTTTGATAGCCCAACATCCGTGTCTGGCCTGGTTATTAAATTTAAATAAGATTCGAATTCGATTTGTAAGGTGCTGCTGATTAGTTCAATTGTTCCTTACACCTTATTTATCGAGACGCATTCTGAAAACTTTAGCTTTTTTTAGAAATTTTTTATTTTTATTCCACGTTTAACAGTTTTGGGGCATAATAAAAAAGTCGCTGAAGCCTTGATTTTACTAGGTTTCTGCGACTTTAATTTTTGTTAAAATTTATAACAATTTTTTTGTTAAATATGCTATTTTTATGACTAAATTGCTCTATTTTAGGGGGACTTAAGTGATTTTTCGTCTTCTATAAAATACACTTAACTTAAAATCCAGGGACAGTTAAGTGTATTTCGCAAAAGTTATTTTTCACTTAAAAAGCGAAATTGCTGTTAAGTGTGACAGCTAGATTTTTGAAAAAACTTAACTTTTTCCTTTTAATCTTTTAGATTGTTAAGTTTTTTCAACATAACTTCAGATAAACTTACCAGTTCCTTAGAATCTGTTAAGTGACAAATGAATTCTTCC
>CACYLQ010000172.1 GCA_902775195.1 uncultured Pseudobutyrivibrio sp. | reverse complement strand
CATTCTACCACGAAGATGATCCTTTATAATACGGTGAATCTGTAAATCAGGATATCTTCTGATTGGTGATGTAAAGTGACAATAGTACTGCGCTGCAAGGCCAAAGTGTCCCTTACATTCTGTATCATATCTAGCCTGTTGCATGCTGCGAAGTGTCATTTTAGTAATGACTGCTTCATCCTCATGTCCAGCTAATGACTCAAGCATCTTTTGGATTTCCTTTGGATGAATGCTGTCCTTATTGCCCTTAAGGCTGTAGCCACAGGCTCCAAGAAATCTTGCTAGTGCCTGCATCTTTTCTGGGTCTGGCGCTCCATGGACACGATATACAAAAGGTGACTCCATAAGTGAGAAATGCTCTGCAACTGTTTCGTTAGCAGCAAGCATGAAATCCTCAATAAGCTTATGAGCATCGTTTCTTTCGTATGGTGCAAGACCTACCACCTTACCATTTTCATCAATAATAATGTTAGTCTCTGGGAAATCAAAATCGATTGAGCCTCTCTTCTTTCGCTTAGCTCTAAGAATCTTAGAGAGCTCGTACATTTTGTCTATCATATCAGAAACATCAGCGTACTGTGCTCTGATTTCGTCGTCACCAGTCATTATCGCATATACGTTAGTGTAAGTCATGCGATGCTTACTGTGAATGACAGATTCACAGATTTCATGATCCATAAGTTCGCCCTTTGGATTGAAGGTCATTATACATGAAAGAGCAAGTCTGTCCTCTCCTTCATTTAATGAGCACATTCCGTTTGAAAGAGTGTGTGGCAACATAGGTATAACTCTGTCTGCAAGATATACAGATGTTCCACGCTTCAAAGCCTCCACATCAAGTGCAGATGATTCCTGTACATAGTTAGTAACATCAGCAATGTGAACGCCAAGTACATAGTTTTCTCCATCCATTACAAGAGAAACACCATCATCAATATCCTTTGTATCTTCACCATCAATAGTGACAATAGGTAATTCTCTAAGGTCATTTCTTCCAGCCATATCAGCTTCTGATACAGGCTTTGCTACAGTAGTAGCCTGCTTTAAAACCTTATTTGGGAATTCTGGTTCAATTCCAAAGCCACGAACTATTGATAATATATCTACTCCTGGGTCATTTTTATGACCGATGATTTCAGTAATAATACCTTCTGGCTTGTGGCTGTCATCACCGTAATCTTCAATATGACATACAACCTTGTGACCAGTAACTGCGCCCATATCCTTACCTGCGGTGATAAAGATATCACGATCTAACTTATTGCTATCAGCTACAACAAAGCCAAAGCCTGAGCTTTTTTCGTAGGTACCGACAACATCTGAAAAGCCATGAGCTATAATCCTTATAACTCTTGCCTCCTGACGCTTGCCTGGCGCACCAAAAGTAAGCACAGCAGCAACAGTATCATCCTGCATAGCAAAGCCTGTGTTGTCTCTGCTAACAAAATAATCCTCATCACTGCCCTCTACCTCTATAAATCCATATCCATCTTTATGTGAAATAAATCTTCCGATGATATCAGGTTCGATATTTTCATTTTTAGATCTATTAGCATTCTTAGCAACCTGGTTTAAAGATTGCTTTCTAGTGGCAGTTTCTGCCTTTGATGGTTTCTTGGATTTGTGGTCTTTAAGCTTAACAAATTTCTGCTTGTTTTCAGGTATCTGATATTTGCCGCGCTTAGTGATTTCCACTGCTCCTTCGTCTACCAATTCCTTAAGGACCTCAGCAAATTCTCCTCGCTTGTCTTTTTCAACGTCAAGAAGAATCTCTAATTCCTTTTTCTTCATAGGAATATAGGCCTGACTTTTAAAAACATCCATCAAAAAATGCTTTTGTTTATCGAATTCTTTCATATGCCTCCTAATAATAAAATTGCCACCCCTAAGGGTGGCCTTGTTAAATCCTTGTTAAAATCTTCCAATATTAAGTACTGCTGAAAGTACGAAGAAAAGTATAACGCAAACGCTTGTAAGCTTTACAAGTAAGCCCTCTCTAGAGCGACCCTTGTTACGGCTCCAATATGAATCAAACTGCTGTCCTGATAAAGAACCAAGTCCGTTCTGCTTTCCTTCCTGGAAAAGAATAATAACTGTGAGTGCCACACATATAGCGATTAATAAAAAAATAAGAACTATCTTTAATGCCTGCATAATTGCCTCCCATTTATAGGCTAAAATTTTAATAACTGTTACGGGTTCCGCAACATTTGCAGTATATCATAGCCCCATACTTAATTCAAGTGAATTTGACAACATTTACTTTAAATATGACCACAATTAATTTATACTATAACATATGCAAAAAGGGGGAATATTATGCTAAGCAATTATTTTGTCTATTTTATTATATACAGTTTTATTGGTTGGATATACGAAACCTGCTACTGCACCATTCATGAAAAAACATGGCAAAACCGTGGATTCTTGTATGGGCCCTGCATACCATTATATGGTGTGGGAGCTACATTAGCCCAAATAATATTTATAGATTTACCCTTTAATGCACTGCGCAACGCATCTTACATAACCATCTTTTGTATATGCTCCATTGGTTCTTTCTTCTTAGAATATTTAACATCCTATGCTTTGGAAAAAAGATTCAATGCTAGATGGTGGGACTATACAGATATGCCACTTAACATAAACGGACGAGTTTGTTTACCATTTACCCTATGCTTTGGTATAGCAGGTATCATCGTCACACAGTTTATTATACCACCGATTATGTTTGGCATGAGTCATGTTCCTCAAACTTTCATTGAATTTTTAGCTTTATTGTTTATGTTCCTATTTGGAATGGATATGGCATTAACAGTATCTGCACTTACAACTTTTGCCAAGGATTTCGAACGAATCAATGAACAGATTAACACTCAGATGGCAGAACGAATTGAACTATTCCAAAACAACATTAACGAATCTAAAATTGCTAGAATTGAAAAAGCCGCTGAAAAGAAGGAAGCTGCCTTCGTTAAAAAGGAGCTTACATCTGAACGTATTGAAGAAATCAAAGAACAGCTTTCATCTGAAGCCGTTAAAGAATGGATTAAAAACGCAACTGAGACTCAGCGTGGTCAGTTTAGACACATTGCTAAATTCACACATCCTGTTGCCTCAACAAAATCTCTTTTAAATAAGGGTTCTCAATATCTTCGTAATCGAAAGAAATAAAATAAAAATGCTTCCCAATTATGGGAAGCATTTTTTAAGCTATTTATTATTTAGCTTTCTCTTCTGTAGCCTTAACAGCATCCTCAGGCTTTTCGATCTGAGAAATTGCAGCCTTCTGCATTGGAATACGGCAGTTCTTGTTGCTTCCGAATTCAACGATAACTGTTGCATCATCAGGGATTGCAATAACAACACCATAAAAACCACTTGTAGTAAGAACAGTATCACCGATTTCAAGAGCAGACATCATAGCTGTCTTTTCCTTCTGCTCCTTCTGCTGTGGACGAATCATGAAGAAATACATGAATACGAAAAGAACTACTACCCAAATAATCAAGCTGATTGAACTGTTCATACCAGTTGCAGCAAGTAACATTCCATTGTTTAACATTAAATTATCCTCCTACTCGTACGGCTCACGCCAAATCACTATAAAACATTTTACAAAAATTAGTTGATATACGCAACCAAAAAGCGATATTTAATAATATTTTAATATTATTCTTCTCCTGCTTCCATTGAGGCAAGCTTGTTTTTCTTGTAGGTAGCAAACATGCCAGCATCAAGGGCGTCTCTAATCTCTTCCATCATTGTATTGTAGAAATA
>CACYLQ010000171.1 GCA_902775195.1 uncultured Pseudobutyrivibrio sp. | reverse complement strand
GTGGCAACAGGTGGCTCTGGAGTATTAATAACCGGTGGTGCAGGTGTATTAATAACAGGCGCAGTATTTACTACAGGCTCTGCAGGTTGTGCCATAATTGGCTCCTCCACAGGAAGCTCCTGTTTATTATGCATGAACGAATGTAAGCTTCTAGATTTCTTATCTCCAGAACGTAATCTGTGACGGCTTGTGGTAGTAACCTCTAAATCTCCCTCGCCTTCAGCCATATTAAACCTAATTTCATTAACATCACCAGCTGTAGATAAATCGCTATAGTCAGGAACAAGTGTTGTATCACTAGTTATTCCAGAACGCTTTCTATCTCTTCTGTTGCCTTCCTGTTGACTCATCTGACGCTGCTCTAATGCTCTATCCTCGTTGATTTTATCAAGGATAGCCTGGCGATTATCGTTATATCTAATTTGATTTGCTTCTCGCTCTAGCAGCTGACGCTCTCTTCTCGCTCTTCTTTTAGCAGCTGCTCTATCTGCATGATATCTAGATGACTGTTGAACCTTATCAAAAGCGAAACGCTCCATAATAATGATTACGCAAACAATCATAATTATGATATCGATAAGATATGCTCCAAGAAGTCCGAAGCTATCAAATATTCCAAAAACAATAGCTCCGCCAATCAAACCACCGCCATAGTGTTTTTCTTTTGCAAACTCAAAAGCTTCTAAAGGTGTTAAAATCTGCTGACCGTTAACAACCAATTCAACAAAAACACTAATAAATATTAATAAGACAGTGCCTGCAATAACCTTGGCCACTGCCACCTTATTTCCATAATTTGAAATAATAAAAAATGCTGAGAATACTACCATAAAAGGTAGCACGAATTGAATAATACCAAATACACCAAATAAGAAATTTGATACGGCATTACCTACCATGCCTCCGATTCCGAAATTACTAATACATAAAAGAATGCATAACACTAAAGACCCCCAAAGGACTATTTCCTTTGATGAATCTTCAAAAAATGGATCCTCAAATTCTACCTCTGCTGCCTTTGATCTAGTACTCTTTTTGCTTGTCGACTTTCTAGTTGTGTTTTGGGATTTTTTAGTATTTGATTTTCTTTTAGAATTATTCGTCCCTTTTTGTGCCAAAATATAACCTCTACATTCAAAAGAGAATAGTAAAACTATTCTCTTTTGCAAATTTATATTTACTAACCAATTAAATAGTTATAAATATTTTCGTATTTTTCTTTTTGTACAGACCAAGAATAGTTCTTGCTCATGCCGCGCTCAACGATTTTGTTCCACTGAGCCTTTTTCTCAAAATAAATGTATTTACTATAATTAATAGTATTAAGTAACTCATCACCATTGTAGTTGGCAAATGAGAAACCGTCTCCAGTTTTCATGTATTCATTATATGCTTCTACTGTATCAGCTAATCCACCTGTTTCACGAACGATTGGTACAGTACCATATCTAAATGAAATAAGCTGTGTTAAACCACATGGCTCAAATCTAGAAGGCATTAAGAATGCATCTGCTGCCGCATAAAGCTTATGGGCAAGATTATCGTCGTAGCAAATATTTGCCGAAATCTTCTCAGGATATTTCCATGCATAATGTCTAAACATGTTCTCGTATTTAGACTCACCAGTTCCGATAACTACAAGCTGAGTGAAATCATCAACGATTCCTTCAATGCAATAATTGATAAGATCAAGGCCCTTTTGGTCAGTTAATCTGGAGATAAGACCAATCATATATTTCTTTGAATCAACCTCTAAGCCTAAATCAGCCTGAATCTTAGTTTTATTAATCTTTTTATTCTTACGGAATGTCTTTAAATCAAAGTTTTTGTATATCTTTGAATCTGTAGCTGGATTATATACATTGTTATCAATACCGTTAACAATACCCTGCATATCATAATGACGAGAACGAAGTAATCCGTCTAAGCCCTCACCGTAATATGGCATTTGGATTTCATCACAGTATTTGCCTGATACAGTTGTAATATAATCAGCGTATACAAGACCGCCCTTAAGCATGTTGCCACACTTCTTATATTCAAGCTTATCAGGTGTAAATAAATTCATAGAAAGGCCTGAGATGCCTGCTACTGTCTTAATATCCCACATTCCCTGGAATTTAAGATTGTGGATAGTCATAACAGATTTCATTCCCCAGAAGAACTGGTCACCCTGGAAATCATTCTTTAGGTAAACTGGAATAAAGCCTGTCTGCCAATCATGGCAGTGAATAAGATTTGGCTGAAAACCAATGAGTGGTAACATTGACAATACTGCTTTGTCAAAGAATATAAACTTTTCAAGGTCCCATCTATCCTCTGAATATGGATAGAAGCAATCGAAGTAATCGTGATTATCTATAAAATAGAATGTAACACCCTCGTATTCATATTGAAAAACACCAACATATTTGGTACCAACTAATGGCCCCATGTTCATTTGAAAGCTAGTTAAAAACTGAAAATCCTTCTTGTATTTCTCTGGTATAAATGTATAGTAAGGCAAGACCACTCTAACATCGAAGTATTCCTTTGAAAACTCCTTTGGTAAAGCTCCACAAACATCTGCTAAACCACCGGTCTTAACAAATGGTACACATTCGCTTGCAGCAAATAATATTTTATTCATTAGTTATCAACCCCTCTTATTATATTTTGTCCCTAACTTAAAGCAAATTATTCGTTCCAGTTGTGATAT
Organism: uncultured Pseudobutyrivibrio sp.; assembly: GCA_902775195.1. GTDB lineage: Bacteria > Bacillota > Clostridia > Lachnospirales > Lachnospiraceae > Pseudobutyrivibrio. The sequence goes on along the minus strand of CACYLQ010000171.1, from coordinate 1,088 downwards.
ACATTCTGAACGTCATCATCTTCATCAAGAAGATCAAGAATCTTATTGATTTTGTATAAATCCTGCTCATCTGTAAGCTCAACATAAGTCTGAGGAATCATTGTAACTTCAGCGTCTGCCATAGGAATGTTCTCAGCTTCAAGCGCCTCTCTTACTGCAGAAAAATCATCAGGTGATGTGTAGATTTCGAAGCAATCCTCTTCCTCTGAGAAATCTTCAGCACCTGCATCAAGTGCCATCATCATTAAATCGTCTGCATCCATAGAGCAGTCTTCCTTAGAAATGATGATCTGACCCTTGTTATCAAACATGAATGATACGCATCCTGGTGTACCAATGCTTCCGCCGCCCTTTGTGAAAGCGTTTCTAACATTTGCAGCTGTACGGTTACGGTTATCTGTAAGGCAATCAACGATGATTGCAGTACCGTTAGGACCATATCCTTCGTATGTTACGTTTTCGTAGTTAACTGCATCTATATTACCAGCAGCCTTCTTAATACCATTTTCGATTGTGGCATTAGGAACGTTGTTTGACTTTGCTTTAGCAATAACATCACGGAGCTTCGAGTTGTTATTTGGATCTGGACCACCCTCCTTAACTGCTACAGCAATTTCACGTCCGATTATTGTAAAAATCTTACCCTTTGCAGCATCATTCTTTTCCTTTTTGTGCTTAATATTAGCAAATTTTGAATGTCCTGACATAAAAATAATACCTCTTTTCTATTGTGAATCTAAGAAATTATATCAAATAACAGTTTTTTATTCAACGTGCCTTTTCCTTCTGACGTAAACACCATCAATTACCTTATCTGTCACGTTTTTAATATAAAAAACATAGTTATTATCCTCAAGTGTAAAGGATTTTCCATCCTCTGGAATCTTACCATATAAAGAAATTAAATATCCATTTAAGGTTTCATAGTCCTCTGAAAACTTAGAACCTAATATTTCTTCAACTTCTTCTAAGGTAGTTGAGCCATCCATAAGATAAGAATCTTCGGTTTTAACCTCTATAGAAGCTTCATCCTCATCATGCTCGTCTTCTATATTTCCAACTATTTCTTCTAGGATATCTTCTAATGA
>CACYLQ010000170.1 GCA_902775195.1 uncultured Pseudobutyrivibrio sp. | reverse complement strand
ACTTGTTAAGTTGATTGAACCGCCGTGTACGGAACCGTACGCACGGTGGTGTGAGAGGTCGGGAGATTAATTAAATCTCCCTCCTACTCGATTTAAACTGCCCTGAGAAAGTGAAGTAGTGTAGTGTTACGTAAAAACAGTGAAAATATGAATTTGTGCTGTAATGAGATTAGGCAGTGTGGCGTAACTAGGCTACACATATTAAATATAGTGAAATACACTTTAGCTTGTTAAAGTAAAATTGAGAAATAGAGGAAAATAAGCCCAATCTCAGCGAAATATTACAGTAAAAAGCAACTATTTATAGCAAAATGCCGTAGCCCCACAAATCCCAAAGCCACACAGCCCGCTGAATCCCTGAAAACGCGGTGGCGGCCTGCCACAGCCCCCACCTCTCGCCAGCAGGTTGAACGTAAAAAAAGAGGCTAGCACATCAGCTAGCCTCCTATAAAACCTTATGCTTACTTATACTCTGGTGTAATAGTCTTAATAGTACCATCAGCGTTGTACTCAAGCTCGCAGTACTTAACATTACGGCGGTGGTTGATGCCACCTGAAATCTCACAGTCATGATAGAACAAATATGTCTTACCGTGATATTCCACGATAGAGTGGTGTGTTGTCCAACCAAGTACTGGTTCAAGGATGCGGCCCTGATATGTGAATGGTCCGTAAGGACTATCTGATACCGCATATACGATATAGTGTGTTGTGCCTGTTGAGTAAGAGAAGTAGTACTTGCCGTTGTGCTTGTGCATCCAAGGGTCCTCGAAGTATCTTCTGTCTTCATCGCCAGCGAGAAGCTCGTTGCCGTTTTCATCAAGGATTACTACATCTGAAGGAGCCTTAGCAAATTCGCTCATGTCATCCTTCATAGGAGCGACCTTTGGCCATACAGCGTGCTCGTTCTTTTCTGGCTCTGTGCCGTTTGGATCAAATGTGCCTGTGCGGTACTTTTCAAGCTGACCGCCCCAAAGGCCTCCGAAGTAGATGTAAACCTGTCCGTCATCATCGATGAAAGAGCAAGGATCAATACTGAAGCTTCCCTTGATGTAGTCAGGTCTTGGAGTGAATGGTCCGTATGGCTTTTTGCCATCAGCGATACCAAGTCTGAAGATCCCATCTTTGTCTCTTGCTGGGAATACTAAGTGGTATGTGTCATTTTTGAAGACACAGTCTGGAGCCCACATCTGTGTGCTAACCCATGGTACATCATTCTGATGTAATACCATGCCGTGGTCTGTAACCTCGTCGCTGTTTTCATCCATAGAGAAGATGTGATAATCCTCCATCTGGTATTCATCACCGTTGTCGTTGTCCTCTCCGTTGTGAGGAATGTCGTGTGAAGGATAGATGTAAATCTTGTCCTCGTAAACGTGAGCAGAAGGATCTGCTGTGAATAATTCGGTGATAAGGGGTTTGTTTTGTGCTTTCATTGTTAGTAAAATCTCCTTTTATATTTTTTTTAGCCCTTAACGGCTCCAGCTGTAAGGCCATCTACAATCTGATTTGAGAATGCGCAATATACGATGATTGTTGGTATGATTGCGATGATGATGGCTGCAAACATCTGTGAGTAGTTTGTATTATAAGGTCCAACGAATTTTGAAAGAGAAACAGGAAGTGTTTTCTTCATATCGTCAGATATAAATACCATTGCAAGTAATAGCTCGTTCCAGTTGCCTACGAATGTCATAAGGCCTGTAACGAAAAGTCCTGTCTTTCCAAGTGGAAGACATACCTTAAAGAAAATCTGGTAAATTGATGCGCCGTCGATGCAGGCACTTTCAATAAGTTCGTTTGGCATTCCCTCGAAGAAACCAACCATGATGAAGATTGTGATTGGAAGAGAGAAGGTCAAATATGGAAGAATCAAACCTGTAAGGCTGTTTGATAAGCCAATCTTTGCAAAGCGTGTGAAAAGTGGAATCAATACGCAGTGTACAGGAATCATCATTCCAGTGAGGAAATAAACAAGTGCTGCATGTGAAAACTTCCAGCGTAATCTAGCGATGCCGAAGGCTGCCATGGAGCCGATAATCATGCTGAGGATAAGTGTTACAACGCAGACGATGAATGAGTTAAGTGTTGCGATGCCAAGCTTTCCTGCTGTCCAGGCAAAGGTGAAGTTTTCAAAGGTTGGATTCTGTGGTAGAGCAAATGGAGCTGTAAAAATCTCCTTGTTTGTTTTGAATGCCACGTTAAAGGTCCAAAGTAGTGGTGCTAGATAAAGCACTGCCATCAGCACCAAAAAGATATAAATAATTATTTTCCAAACTGATACTTTTTTCATTTTTAAGCCCTCCTACATTTCGTATTGCTCGGTTTTAACAACCTTGTTAATAAATAATGTTACGAGGAGACAAAGTACCAATAGAAGTACGCCAATTGCACTGGCGTAGCCATATTTGAAATACTTAAAGCCCTGCTGATAAAGGTGTGTTGCAAGAACCTCTGTCTTGTGGTTTGGACCACCTTCGGTCATGTTGAAAATCATATCGAAGAACTTTAGTGAACCGATGGCGTTAAGTGACATTGCTGTTGCAACCATAGGGCGAACAAGTGGAAGAGTGATGTATCTAAAGCTCTTTGCCTTGCTGCAGCCATCGATGTAGCTTGCTTCGTATAATGATTTGCTGATACCTGATATCTGAGCCATGTAAAGCATCATTGACTGACCAACATATTGCCATAAAGCAACGAAGGCAATTACCCACATTGGAAGGATGATTGTGCCTTTTGTATCCATGAGCCATAATGGGCCTTCAACGCCAATCTTCTGTAAAAGCTGGTTGATACCAAGCTTTGGGCTGAAGATGAACATCCATAACAAACCAAGTGCTGCAGATGAAAGTACGCATGGCAGATAGATGATGTTTTTAAAAAGGTTTCTTCCTTTATCTATATTGGTTAGAAGGGCTGCTAAAAACAGACCCATAATAAGCTGAGTTACACAGGAATAAATAAGAAAGAATACTGAGTTCTTTAATGCAATTTTCAGTGTCTTATCCTGAATCAATCCCTGATAATTTTTCAATCCAACGAATTTTGCAGGAGTCAGTGCATTGTAGTCACAGAACGAATAGTACACAGACTGACAAATTGGAATGAATAGAATAAAAGTAAATAATATAAATGCTGGAGCCATAAAGATGAATATGGCTTTTTTATTTCGTAATAATTTATCCATAACTAATCTTCCTTAAAAGCTGTGATTTTAGTAATAAGATAGGGGCGCAGGCAAGTGCGCCCCTTTAAACAATAAAGGTATTAAAAGAAAAAGAAAGTTATCTGCAATTTGCGTTGTAGAATTCTTCCATATCGGTAGCAGCCTCAGCTGGTGTCATATCACCAAGGAATACTGATACCATTGTGTCATCGAAGTGTGAGCCTGTCTCTGTTGTAGGCATTGACTCGTTGTAGAATCCGAATGTACCCTTTGCGTTCTCAAAGATGTCCATAACGTAAGCAAGCTGTGCAGGAGCCTTTGAAGCATCGTACTCAACCTTTGTTACAGGAATCTTTCCACCAACCTCTGCTGTGTACTTCTGAGCTGTGTCATCTGTAAAGTACTTCATGAAAGCTGCGCATGCTTCTGGGTACTTTGTAGAAGAGCTCATGCAAAGTGAATCTGACTTGGCGATAAGTCTTTCACAACCTGGGAACTGGAATACACCACATTTAGATTCGAAATCTGGGTTTTCACCGTTAATCTGGCCGATTGCCCATGAACCCTGGATAAGGATAGCAGCTTCTTCGTTGTAGAAGTTTGCTGTAGCTACATCGTTTGTGTCACCAGC
>CACYLQ010000169.1 GCA_902775195.1 uncultured Pseudobutyrivibrio sp. | reverse complement strand
CAAGCTATTTTTACCTTTTTTAGCATGCTACTTTTTGTCTATATATGAATTTGTGGAACAATACCACAAAAACATTAACTTGATTGGGTAGTACTATTCGCCGAGTCCTCCCTCGATTGAAGAAACGATATCTTCCAAGGCTTCCTCTTCGTCGTCGCCTTCGCAGGTGATGACTATTTCTTCACCAGACCTTACACATGCGCCAAGGACGCTTAATACTGACTTCGCATTGGCCTCATAGTTGTTGTCTGTGTTAAAGCATATCTTACTTTTGTATTTCATGGCTGTCTCACATAAGACCCCCGCAGGTCTTAGATGCAAGCCAGTTGCATTTACTATTTTAACTTTCTTTGAAACCATATCTTATCCTATAAAATTGTCTTAGTAATCAAGTCCGCGAGCGCGTGGGCGTCGGCCTCGATTTCCTCCTGGTTCTTGCCTTCAATCATGACACGAACAAGTGGCTCTGTTCCTGATGGGCGGATGAGTACACGGCCTTCGCCAGCGAACTTCTCGCCAAGAGCCTCGATAGCCTTTGCGATTTCTGGGTATTCCATGTAGCTTTCCTTCTTGTGGTTTGGAACCTTTGCGTTCACAAGCGCCTGTGGTAATACCTCCATGATTGATGCAAGCTCTGAAAGTGACTTGCCAGTTTCAACGATTACGCGAAGAAGGTGGAGTGCTGATAAAAGTCCATCACCAGTAGTGTTGTCATCAAGGAAGATGACGTGTCCACTCTGCTCACCACCGATATTGTAACCATGCTCAAGCATATTCTCTAAAACGTATCTATCGCCAACCTTTGTTGACTCAACATTGATACCCTGCTCCTTAGCCATAAGTGTGAAACCAAGGTTTGTCATTACTGTAACAACACATGTATTCTTCTTAAGTGTTCCCTTGTCCTTCATGTGCTTAGCGCAGATGGCCATAACCTGGTCGCCATCAACAAGGTGTCCCTTTTCATCTACAGCAAGCATTCTGTCGGCATCGCCATCGAAAGCAAGACCAACCTGAGCATTCTCAGCAACAACACGTGCTTTAAGCTCATCCATGTGTGTACTTCCGCAGTTTGCATTGATGTTTGTTCCATCTGGATTGTTGTGGATTGTGATAAGCTCTGCACCCATCTCTGAAAGGCATGCTACAGAAGTTCTGTAAGATGCACCCTCAGCGCAATCGATAACAATCTTAAGACCTGATAAATCGATAGGTACTGTATTCTTAAGGAAGTCTACGTACTCTCTGCCAAGGTCAAATCTGTATTCAATCTTACCGATTTCTGCGCCAGTAGGAAGGTTAACACCTGCCATATCGCTTTCGATAAGAGCCTGGATTTCATCCTCTAAAGCATCTGAAAGCTTGAAGCCTTCGCCGTTGAAGAATTTGATTCCGTTAAATTCCATTGGGTTGTGGCTGGCTGAAATAACAACACCAGCATCTACCTTGTGCTTGCGAGTAAGGTAAGCAATTGCAGGTGTAGGAAGTACTCCTACGTAAACTGCGTTAGCACCAACTGAGCAGATACCACTCATAAGTGCAGATGCAAGCATAGTTCCGGAAATTCTGGTATCACATCCAACGATGATTGTTGGCTGATGGCTTGCCTCCTTTGTAAGAACATAAGCGCCTGCCTGTCCTAACTGCTTAGCAAGCTCGATTGTAAGTTCTGAGCCAGCTACACCTCTGACTCCGTCTGTTCCAAATAATCTTCCCATATTACTCCTTATTACGTGCAAAGAATTAATCTTCTTTTGTCACGTTAACTGTCACCGATGTATTTTGAATGGTGACTCCTTCAATATTTTCAAACTGCAAGACTGCATTTTGTGCTTCTCCTGCAGCAAGTCCTGAACAATCTACATATCCCTTAAGATTCTTGGCGCTGATTTCACTAAGAGCTTTCTCCGTGCCAAAAACGTTGACCTTTACGTCACTGCTGTTGAGAGTGACCTTCATGCCTTCTGGGACATTTTTAAATTCTATGTTATCAGCCGCCACATCTACTGTAGATGAGGTTTCGCCTGCCATAAGTACCGTGATGGTAACCTTGGCGCTGGATGTGTCTGCAAGAGATACACCCGCTGGCAAATACGAGCTGATATCAACTGTTGTACTAAATGAGCCTGTTAAATCTGAAAGGTTGATAACCGACTCTGGAATGGTGATGCTAGTAACATCATTAAGTGCGCTGGCCTCGCCAATAATCATTACCGACGATGGGTCAGTCTTTATAGATTCAAGTGTTAAATCTGATGAAAGAGTACCACTTGTTTTAACCACTACATCAACTGCCTTTGTGTTAGAGAAGGCAACGCTGACTGAAACTGTAGACACCGAAAGCGAAAGCTCTTTTGCGTCTACTTCATCTCCTCGTTCTGTGTAGAACTTTGGAATAACGCTTTCAGTGAAGTTGCTGGTAACGCCTGTGATGTTGGCTGTTGCTACTACTGAATTGATGGTAGATACCACTTCCTCTGGGCCTGTAACTGTAAGGACTGTAGGGCTGCATGTGACTGTGTCTACCGCTAATCCTGGTTCTGTATTTCCAGTGGTTTGAGCGCTGATAACAAATCTTTGTGTTTTCTCATCCTCCAATACCACATACAAGTAGTTCTGCTTGCTGGATATGGTGATGTAGTTAGCGTAAGATTTGGCTGCTATTGTAACTGGAATTCGCTCCTCATTTTCCAGATTGTTCATATCTGCTACAGCAGAAAAATCTGAAGGAGAAAGCTTTTCAATGATGGAACGCTTCGCTGTAACTCTGAAGCTTACAGTGTTGATACCATCCTTTATTTCGTATAGCTTGCCAGATGATTTCAGAACATCACCGTTAGTGACTGTAACAACTGCGGTGAAGGTTCTGGTCTGGGTTGGGTCATCGATGTTGACCACAACAAGCCATAGCAAAAAAGCAAATATAAAAGCAAGTATTTTTAATCCGACGTCCTTAGTGAGGGCTGCAATAATCTTCTGTTTCATTTAACCCTCCTTTCCTGTCGCATTAACACCGTCAACATCTATATCAGAATTCTGGATTCGTTTAAGCTCTGCAATCAGCTCGTCTTCCTTGACATCTCTGACTATTCGACCTTCTCTTGCATAAGAAACGGTACCTGTTTCCTCGGAAACTACGATAGTGAGAGAATCGGAAACCTCGCTGATACCAACTGCAGCTCTGTGTCTTGTTCCCAAATCCTTTGAAAGTGCCATGTTATCAGAAAGAGGTAAATAACAAGTAGCTGAAACTACTCTGTCTCCTCGAACGATAACTGCGCCATCGTGTAATGGAGTGTTTTTCTCGAATATGTTAATCAACAGCTGTCTGGTTACAAGAGCATCCAGACTAATACCTGTTCTTTCGAATTCAGTCAGCTGCATGTCGTTTTCTACAACAATAAGTGCACCTGTTTTAACTGCGCCCATTTCGTAGCAGGCCGTTACCATGCCAGTGATGGTGGAATCGTCGAACCTTTTGGCGCCAGTCTTAAGAATGTTCCATGAGAACATGGATGTGATTTTTCTACGACCGATTTGCTCAAGAGCACGTCTTAATTCGGGCTGGAATACAACGATTAAAACTGTGACGCCGACGGAAATCAGTCTCTCGCCTAACCACAGGATTGTGTTCATTTGGAAGATTGCCGCAATCACAAAAAACAGCATGATGATAAGGACGCCTCGAATAAGCATCCAAACTCTGCTGTTTTTCACCCATATCAACAGGTGATACATAAAATATGTAATTATGATAATCTCAATAATATCTGTGATGGAAACATCTGGAATATTTACATT
>CACYLQ010000168.1 GCA_902775195.1 uncultured Pseudobutyrivibrio sp. | reverse complement strand
CTGCGCAGCCACCTTCCCCCATAGGGGGAAGGCTAAGTCATTTTATTTACAAGCCGTAATTCATCATCATTCCGGAGTACGCACTAGCCGCATAAGGCGCCGCCAGTGACTTCCCCGGATTCTTGTATTCCACAATGGCCTTGTCCACATAAGCCATCGGGTTAATAGAAGCCTTCGATGCAGCCTTTCCGATAGAACTCTTAAGCTCGTTAAGAGTATCAAAAGCGCTGCGGCTGTCTCCATTGTTAATAGTTTCGGCTAGTGATTCCTTGTCCAAACTAAGGTGTCCCAAAGAATCTGCCGTGATACCAACTGCCTCAAGAACCTCAGCCTGATTCCTTGCAATGGAAGAAATCTCGTTAAATAAGGTGCGGTTCTGGTGAGCTCCGTTGTATTTAAGTCCGATATCAATCATGCCGTTGTAGCTGTCAAGCAGCTGATTGATTCCGTTTGAAAGAGCTTCCGTGTCGTTCATCAAACCGATGTTAACCTCACCATTTGAAGCAGCCTTCAAAACTAATTCGAAGGTCTTGTTAACGGTAAAGGTGTTAGATAATGACTGGTGCTCTGTGCCATTTAGCTTAAAGCTAGAGTTAGCAGGCTGTTGCGTAACCCTGTTAATGCCAAGGGTGTTAAGCTCTCGCCAAGATATAGTAGACGAAATACCAAATAACAAATCCTCGTCACTATCGTGTCCGGTGGCTTTGGAAACAACCTGGATGGCCTTCGAACCTGTTTTATCATCAGATATAAGAGATGCACTAAGGCCTACATCTGAAGTGTTAAGAAGACGGACAATCTTTGTCTGTACGTTCAGATTGGTCTCACCCTTGTTAACGTTAAACTGGAACTCGTAAGAGTGATTCTTAATATCCAAATCAAATGAATACTGACCCTCTGCAAAATCGTGGCCGTCGCTTTGCAGGAAGTTACCTGTGTTAACCTGCGGCGTTGCCAGTGCATTTACCTCGATAGTAAATGGTTCTGCATCGGAATCTGCATCACCAACGTAAATCGCATCAACTGAATCCTGCTGAGATGAAGATGCAATACGTTTGTCCATAATAGAGGAAATATCTTCGCCAGCGGAAGAAAGATTGGATACTGAAAGAGCCATAGAATTAGCATGCTCTTTAATATCAATGGCAAACTGACCCATGTCCTCGGTGTCCTTAATCTTATACAGAGGAGAATCTTTGTTGGCTTTGACTATTCTGTTGTAGGTATCGCGTAATTCGCTCTTTTTGTGAGATTCGTAACGATTGCCTATGTTATCGCCATAGGTAGTCATGAAATAATTATACGCAGTATCTATGCGTGCCATCAGACGCCCCTCCTTTCTTCCTTGAAATAATGAGCCTTCGACAATCCTTTGTCTATGCCAGGGCCTAGATATCTATACTTATAGTTACTATCATAATACCATAAGTCAAGTATTTTGAAAACCCCCTAGATTTAGTAACGTTGTCAGACAACTTGCCAAAATCTAGGGGGTTATTTTAATTAAATGAAAATCTTGTTGTATTACTTCCGTATGTGTAGCTTGATAAGAATTCGGTGAATTCACTAAATGATTTAGGGAATGTCATGTCCAGCTTTTCAGCGATTTCGCCGTTGTAAAGCTTAACGCATTCATCTGTGTCACCGTAGCCGATTTTGATTGTTGTGATGTCTTCACCATTGAATACTCTAACGGCTTTCTTTCCAGCAGCATATCCTAATGAATATGGATCCATGAAAAGAGTTACAAGAGAGTTCTGGCCGATGTTTGTATCGCCAGCAACTACAACAACGTCCTGCTCCTTGGCAACAGAACCGATAATATCCATCTGGTCTGTAAGCATGCTTTCGAATGGAACATAGATAGCTGAGCATTCGTTGCAGGCTTCCGTGATTCTGTCCTCAAGAGAAATCTGTGATTCGATGTCGTTAGCATCTGATTTATCTGAATCAGATTTTTCATCTGAATCTGTCTTTGAATCTTCATCAGATTCCTCAGCAGGTGTAGGCTTTGCAACTACCTTAGGTCCTGTCCAGAAATCTGAAACAAGAGCAACTCGTGTAGATGAAGGGGAGTTAAGTCCAAATAAAGGGTCGTCCCCAAGTCCTATAACATCGTTGTCCATGCCGTCCTTTGCGGAGAAGGCTACGTATTTGCTAGGTGTTAATGCTGTAGAATCCTTTTCGCTGTCAGTGCTTACTTTAGTGCTGGTGGCAGGGATTAGATATTCCTTCCAAGGGATTCCGGCCTGGTCCAAATAAGCTTCGAAGATTTCGTTCTGGTAGATGGCATCTGTATCCTCCGGTGAGAAGAGGATGCCTACTGTCTGTAAATCCTTGGTAGATTCAATCATAAGTGAAACCTGATCAACGATGCTAGGTTTACTGCTGACACCAGTGATATTGCGGCCTGTAGTCTTGTCCCAGGATTTTCCACCTAAGCTGGCGATGCGAAGTGTTCCCTTGAAATCCACAATGTCAGTGGCGATGATAGGAATGGTTTCTGTAGCATCTGCAGCAGCTACTAAGGTTGATTTACCAGTAGTAAAAATCATATCAGATGAATTCTTTACAGCCTCTGAAGCGATGGTATCGCTAGGAGTTTCTTCCGATGCATAAGATGTGGTGATGGTGAAATGGTCATCTCCAATATAATCAGAAAGTGCATCAGAAAAGCCCTTAAGAAGAATTTCATCCATAGTATTGTCTTTGGATAAAAGTGCTGATATATTATATGAAAATGAATCTTCGTTAGATTCGTCGGTTACATCCGCTAATGGCTCAGACTTGTCTTTGCCACCACATGCGCTAAAAGATAAGCACATGGATGCAATCATTAATATGCTTAATAATCTTTTTTTCATAGGTGTTCCTTTCAAGATTCAATTATTAAATAATAGTTTGTTATCCCAAATTAGTCAAATAGGAGTATTAATAATGAACCATGTTATAAAAGGTATTATAGACTCTTCCATAGATTTATTATATCCAAAACATTGTGTGTCTTGTGATAAAGTTTTATTGAAAATAGAAAAAGAAATGGGGTTTTGCAAGGCTTGTGCCAAGAAAATTCAGCTTGTAGGACCTAACTATTGTATGACCTGTGGAGTCCCTGTTAATGAAAATGAACAGTATTGTAATACCTGCCAAAACACGAAGCACTATTTTGACCAGACCAGGGCCATCTTCAGATACACTGGTGATATGAAGGATGCCATGTATCGATTTAAATACGCCAACAGAAGATGCTACGGCAAGACATTTGTGTGGCACGCTATGAAAATTTACGGTAATTGGATTAAGGAAATGGATTTTGATGTAATCATCCCTGTTCCTATGTACGAAAAGAAAAAAAGAAAACGTGGCTACAATCAGGCAGAGGTATTTGCCAAAAGATTAAGTCAGGCTACAGGAATCCCTGTTGAGGATGGAATTGTTAGACGAAAACTAGATACTGTGGCGATGAAACAGTTAAATAAGCTGAAAAGAAAGAAAAATCTGTTAAATGCTTTCATAATGGTAAAAAATGATGTACAATTTAGAAAAGTACTTATAGTTGATGATATTTATACAACTGGTTCAACTTTGGATGAAGTGGCCAGAGTTTTAAAGGATGGGGGAGTAAAGGAAGTTTATGGCCTGTGTATTTGCACGGGACAGCTTAAGTAGCTAGTCAGGAGGTATTACCTATGGATGTGCGTAATTGCAGAACTTGTGGTAGATTATTCAACTATATTGGTGGGCCACCTAATACGTGTCCAGCTTGTTAACCAGATTCGCCAGTGGATTCGCGAGGAAAGATTGCAGTTTACTGATGATTCCGATATCGGTATCGAGTGCGAAAATTGCGGTGCATCTATTAAGACAGGACGATTCTGCGAAAATTGTAAGAATACAATGGCTAACAATTTAAGTTCAGCTATTGAAAAGCCAAAACCAGCACCTGAAGAGCCAAAGAAGAAAGCAGAACCTAAGAACAAGATGCATTTCTTAGAAAAATAAAATGTACAAATTCAAATACCTGCTAGCAAAAGCTAGTAGGTATTTCTTTTTATAGTGATTTTATGCTATACTCATTCTGTATGATTAGGTAGACTGTAAATAATAGGTCTAACTATACACAAATACCTACTAAAGAGGTCAATAGATGATAAACGAAGAACGCGTCAAACACATGACGTCTATGGCTATATTTGAAAAAGAATTTGGCCCTGATTATCAGCCTATGCTTCGCTATTCTAAAAAGGAGTACATAGCTCTTCACGGATGGGGTGGCTTCATAGCTGGTACAATCTTCTTTGGGCTTATATATGTAGCAATAGTTTTGTACATTGCAGGAAATATCCTTGATAATATCACTACCATGTACATTCTACTGATGATATTAGTTGGGCTTTTAGCGTATGCCCTATACATCATCGTTCATGTACACAACACCAGGCGCAGAGCTGCTAAGCAGTATCGCCGCGGCAAAAGACTCATCAAAGAACTTGCCATCAAATACTCGAAGCTGAACCTTATGTACGAAGACGAGGTACAGCAAACCAAACCATTACTTGCCAGACATAACGAAGATATTTTAGAGGATCAATAAATGAACGCATTCATTAGATTAAGAGACGACATACGTAAATACATTCTCTCCAGGGAGATGCTTTTTATTAAAATATGGAACGGACTTATTGCACTTGTAGGTTTAATTTGCATTAAGAACAATTTCGGCTATAACAAAACAATCAGCCAGACATGGCTTCTAATTATAATGGCAATCGTCTGCGGATTCCTTCCAATACAGGGTGTATCCATTGTTTTGATAATTGTACTTTTGGTAGATTTATTGTCTCTAAGCACCGAAGCAGCAGTTGTTGCCCTTTGCTTTGTAGTGGCATCTTACTTGGTGTGCGCTTATTTCAGAAGCAAGAATACTTATAATGTAGCAACAGTACCAATCTGTTACTCATTCCATTCACCATACGTGATTGCATTAGGAGCAGGTCTCCTTTCCAATATTAACGAGCTTTGCAGTGTTATCTGCGGTTCGGTTACAGCTTACTATCTTCACATTGTGAAGAATAACGATGCTGCCATCATAGATGAAACATCAGCAGTTTCAGTAGTATCTCTTATTAACGAACAGATGCTTAGAGGTAGAATGTTCTATTTCTTCCTTGTAGCCATGATTGCGATGTTTCTTATTGTATATATGCTACGTCAGTCCAATATTAATATGTCTTGGATTATTGCAAACTTAGCAGGTGTAGCTGTTGAATTCATCATCATGCTCACAGGCTTTTTGCTCACTAGCCAGAAGGGCGAAATCCCAGGACTTATTTTAGGAAATATATTGGTAATTATTGTAGGTATCATTCTTAATTACTTCATCTTGGATTTGGATTATTCCAGAATCGAAAAGGTGCAGTTCGAGGATGATGATTACTACTACTACGTTACTGCAGTTCCAAAAATCAGAATTGTAGAAGAAGAAAAAGAAGTAAAGAAAATATAATCCCATTAGGGTAGTTAGGAAGTGAATCTGTGGTTGATTTCGTGAATGCTGTAGATGCCTTCATCGATGATTATTT
>CACYLQ010000167.1:3860-4982 GCA_902775195.1 uncultured Pseudobutyrivibrio sp. | reverse complement strand
TAATCAACCTGGGCTTTGAAAACTATTAAAAATAAAAGCACTTACAGACAAATGCCTGTAAGTGCTATTTTTTTGCTTATTCTACAGAATTGATTAATGCGAAAATCTCTTCTTTGATAGCTTTGTTTGTTGCAAGTGCGTTCTCGCGTGAATCACGGTTTGAGTAGAAGTAGAACTTAATCTTAGGTTCTGTTCCTGAAGGTCTGATTGCAAACCATGAGCCGTTGTCTAAGAATAGGCGGATTGCATTCTGTGCTGGGATATCTTCGTATCCGTTAATGTAATCGATTACCTTTTCAACCTTTGCTCCAGCAACCTCTGTAGGAAGGTTCTCTCTGAACCACTTCATCATACGCTGAATACGTTGTGCTCCAGGAATTCCCTCTAAAATGATGTTTGGCTCGTCCTCTGCGAAGAAACCGTACTTAGCGTAAATTTCCTGAAGAACATCCCAAAGAGTCTTGCCCTGCTTGCGATAATATGCCGCTGCCTCAGCAACCATCATACCTGCTGAAATACCATCCTTGTCACGGATGTCTTCGCAGATAGCATATCCAACTGACTCCTCATATCCGAAGAGATATGTGTAACCATTCTCGTGAAGATATGGGATTTTTCCACAAATGTTCTTAAATCCTGTAAGAGTTTCAAACATTTCCACACCATAAGCCTTTGCCATGATTGTAGAAAGTGTAGATGTAACGATAGACTTAACCATTGCACCCTTAGCAGGAAGTGTGCCAGCATCCTTGTGTCCTTCAAGTACATAGTTTACAAGAAGGTAGCCTGTCTGGTTACCGTTAAGAGGTACGTAGTTACCCTCGCTATCGCGAATCTCAATAGCAAATCTGTCTGAATCTGGGTCAGTAGCCATAAGAAGCTCTGCACCAAACTTGCGTCCATATTCCTCTGAAAGCTTGAATGCCTTAGGGTCCTCTGGATTAGGATATCCTACAGTCTTAAAATCTGGGTCTGGATTCTCCTGCTCAGGTACGATTGTCCAGTTAGAGAAGCCTCTGTCTGTAAGCATCTGTCTAAATGGGATAGAACCGCAGCCGTTAAGTGGTGTGTAAACAAGAGGAATGCTAAGGTCAAGCTCGTCTCCTTCGTGAATTGCAAGAG
>CACYLQ010000167.1:0-3854 GCA_902775195.1 uncultured Pseudobutyrivibrio sp. | reverse complement strand
ACGCCATTCCACATATCAACTGCGTTAATGCAATCTGTCATGCCATCAGCGATTTCAGATGAAACCTGGCATCCGTCATCCCAGTATGCCTTGTAGCCGTTGTATTCCTTTGGATTGTGGCTGGCTGTGATGTTGATACCTGAAACTGTTCCAAGTCTTCTAATCATGTATGCAAGCTCAGGTGTTGGTCTTAAATCTGGGAACACATAAACCTTAATTCCGTTTGCTGCAAAAATGCCTGCTGCAAGCTGTGAGAATTCCTTTGAGAAATGTCTTGGATCGTGAGCGATTACAACACCCTTATCCATGGCATCCTGTCCCTTTGAAACGATGAAATCAGCAACACCCTGTGTAGCCTTTCCAACTGTAAAGAAATTCATACGGTTAGTACCAGCGCCAACCTTACCACGTAAGCCTGCTGTACCAAATGAAAGGTCCTGATAAAATCTATCTTCTATATCCTTTTCGTCGTTTTTAATTGCCTCAAGCTCTGCCTTTAATGGGTCATTGCTCTCAAGCTTTTCAAGCCATTCGTTGTATCTTGCTTTGTAGTCCATTACTACCTCCTAAAACTTTAATCTGATAAATCAATATCCATGTTAATATGGAATGTATATTGTGGATATTCTTTTTTGAACTCATCAACAATTGTGTTAAATAGCGCCTTTCTATTTTTAGCATCAAAGCTGATAACTAAATCAAAGCTAACTATCTGTTCTACATTATCATAATAAAATCCATGGATTTGTTTAACATACTCATGCTTTTTGGCAAACTTAGAAAATTCCTTTCTAAGCCTGTCTGCTTCGGAATCCTTTTTGTTTTTGCAATAAATGCCGATTCCCTCAAGACCTACTCCAGTTTCTTCCAATACCTTGAAGGCAATTGCTCGCTGAAGTTGGTCAAGTTGGGACATATTCATGTCTTCATCAACTTCTATATGAACCGAGCCAACATAACGCTCTGGTCCGTAATTATGAAGGCTTAAATCGTAAGCACCAAGTACCTCGTCAAAGCCCACTATTACTCTTTTTACATCGTGGCTTAGCTGCATTTCAATTCTTTCGCCCAAAATATGGGAAATTGTATCAGTAATCATTTCATAACCAGATTTGATAATGACTATGGAAATGATAGCACCAAGCCATGCCTCTAAACTAAGTCCCGAAACTAAAAAGATAATAGCAGCAAGAAGTGTTGATGCTGAAATAATAGAATCAAGTTTAGCATCCTCACCAGAGGCAACTAACGAATCTGAATTAACCTCAGTTCCAACGTTTTTGACATAGGTTCCAAGAATAATCTTTACGATAACTGCAACTGCCACAATAATAAGGCTGGTTAAATTGTATTCAGGAGTCACTGGGTTAAAAATCTTTTTAACAGATTCAACCAATGATGTAATACCTGCATAAGAAACGATGATTGCTATCATGGCAGCACTGATATATTCAACTCTTCCATGACCTAATGGATGCTTTTTATCTGGCTCCTTGCCAGCAATCTTTGTTCCTATTATCGTAATTACGGATGACAAGGCATCGCTTAAGTTGTTAACGGCATCAAGTACGATAGCAATAGAGCCTGTTACTGTTCCAACAAAAGCTTTGAACCCTGCCAGTAAAACGTTAGCGCCGATACCAATAATACTTGTCTGAATTATCTTTTTACCACGTTCCATAACAAACTATTTTTTGTTCTTAAGATTCTTAACGTAAGTCTTAAGCTCCTCCTTTGTTTTCTTATTAAGCTTCTCCATTTTCTTAAGCACATCATATTCTGCGGTGCCTTCGCTTGCAATAAGAAAATCTATCTCTCCTGCCCCCTTAGAAGGAATAGTATCCTGCAAGACCTCAAATGGTGAAACGTCTAAAACATCACAGATTGACATAATCTTGTCTGCTGAAGGATTGGTCTTTTTTCTTTTCCAATCACTGATTGTACTTTGAGCAATCCCTGTACGTTCAGCCAATTCAAGCTGTGTAACCCCTTTTTCTTCCATTAACATGAAAATTCTCTCACTAATAATCATAAACTGCACCCCTCCACATTTGCATTAATATTGCATATACGATAATTATACTCAACTTTCTTTCATGCCACAAGTTTAGTATAGATTTAATCATGGTCATGATGCTTTTGCTTTTCTATATACATCAGTCTATCAATGGTCTGCTGGAATTCCATAGCATCAATTCCACTATCATGGATATACTCTTCATATCCACAGCTCACTCCAACTCCCTTAGGCCATCCGTACTTTTTTCTGGCCCTTGCAACGCTAACGTTAAGTGTATCTATCTTTTTGGAAACCTCGTATTTGGACAAGCCTTCCTCTACAACACAGAATTCATCTCCTCCAAATCGACCAATAAAGCAATCCGCACCAAAAATATCCACCAGCGTATCTGCAATTACTTTAATGGCCTTATCCCCCGCATCATGTCCCAGTTTATCGTTAATATCTTTGAAATTATCAATATCTATCATTATTGCGCAGAAATCTTTTCCTGATGATGCTGCATTCTTTACCATCGATTGAAGCTTAATATCAAGTCCTCGTCTATTAAGCACGCCTGAAAGATAATCAATGTTAACGTCCTTGCTTTGGTAGAAGAAGAACAATATCAGACATCCCAATGATATTCCCGCATAGGTGGTATCAAGCTTTGCCAAAAATACCTGCAAGATTGATCCGAGGAATGACAAAATTGGCAAAAATAGCACCATCTGCTTATATTCGCTCTCAAAATTATTTCTAAAGACAACCGCATATACCACCAAAAGGCAAATAAATATCATCAACATATAGGCTCTCGGATAGAACATGCTTCCACGATAGTAAATACCATTCTCAAAATAATAGAACCATTTTGTTTGCCATATAGCCGCGATAGCTACTAATGCAAAGTTAGTAACAGCAAAAAGCTCAAAAGATATTCTAAAGATTGTTCTAGCCTTTTTATTCCCTTCGTCCATCCAGCAATCCATATAATAAACTGCAAACAAAATATCTACTGGATCTAATAAGAAAATTACTAAATAACCAATTTGTGCCAGGATTAAATATTTATTGGGATATTGTTCTCCGATTCGTCCGATGGACTCTGAAAGCAGCAAAACCAGGGTGCATTTAAGAATAGCAGAATAGTTCCTGCCTTTTTGCAACCTGGAAGATTTGTTCTGAAATATTAATAGTAATATTAAAAGTATTGATGTGAAGAAATTAAGTGTTACCCAGCCTTCAACTTCTATCATAAGCTTCCCTCAATCTACTTACTATTTTCGTGAAAAATATTACATTTTAAAGCATATCATAAAAAATGTACAAAACTGTGAAAAGGCGCAAGAAATATTGGATTTCTTGCGCCTTTGTTATTAGTTTATTAGCAAACTGTTATCTCGTAAACACTATTGAATTCATCCTTAGGATTGAGGCTGATGCCATACTCTCTCTCCTCAAGCATCTGGTTGAAGCCTACTCTATCACATCTTCCATACCATGGTTCAATGCATACAAATGGCGCATGCTTACCCACTGGTGACCAAACACCAAATAATGGAGTTGGGCATGTAACTTTGACAAATGGCTTCTTATTGCTATCAAGTATTGTAACCATATCAACCTGCTTATCTTCTATTACAAGGGCATCCTTGGAAAATACCTCATCAGACATCTTTAAGACACCATCCTCTAGTTTGTATATATCCTGCTCATCTGAAAGACATCCGCTGCCATCGTTTGCAATAACATTTGCAGTAATTGCCTCTACAGGCTTGCCAGCCTTTTCGAATAATAAATAATCTGTATCCAGGCTGCAGTTAAATGCAGGGTGAGCCCCAATTGAAAAATG
>CACYLQ010000166.1 GCA_902775195.1 uncultured Pseudobutyrivibrio sp. | reverse complement strand
CTTAGGATATCATTCTTATCCTTTGTCTCGGCAATTGCATTAATGAAGGCAACCCCTTTCAGTGAAAGATTGATACCACATAACAGCTTGGCTGTCTTTTCACTGTATCTGCCATTGCTCTTTACAATGCTTTTATAATCATAGTTTTCCATATAATTTGCAGGAACTTCTAGTGCTTCCTGCCATTTATCCAATGTTCGAATAAATTTACTTGGCTGGCAGAATTTGTTGATGCCCCAAGCAACCTTATTTTCTTCAGATTTGTGTTCAAAGGAAAGAATAGCATCCATTTCCTTTCTGTTTTCATCACTAAGTAGCTTTGCATCCTCAGGGGTAACAAATACTGTATCGCCTACGATAAATGATTTATATTTACTCCATACCTCCTGATTCAATCTGTTCAGGAGGTCATGACACCCTTCACTGTTTAGATAATGCTCCTTTCCTATACAAGATAAGTGGAGCTTGCCATCATCTAAATTATTCTTGTAAAGAATGTTAATAGCATCACATCTGAATCCAGCAATACCCTTATCTAACCAAAAGCGCATTACATCAGCGATTTCATTAAAAACATCAGGATTGCTCCAGTTTAAATCTGGCTGCTTCTCCCCATACAAATGAAGATAATAATCCCCATTTGCTGTTTTGCTCCAGGCCTTGCCACCATTTAAGGAATCCCAATTGTTAGGCGCTTTTCTACCCTTACCAGGCCTAAAATAATAGTATTCCCTATACTTAGGATTCCCCTCTAAAGCCTTCTTGAACCAAATATGCTCGTCAGAAGTATTATTAATAACTAAATCCATGATGATTTTCATTCCCAGTCTTTTGGCACGACTAATAAGCTTTTCCATGTCCTCCATGGTGCCGAAATCAGGATTGATACTTTTGTAGTCAGAAATGTCATATCCATTCGAAAAGTTGGGGCTTGCAAATACCGGCCCTAGCCAGATAGCATCAACACCAAACTCTTTGAAAGTATGAAGTTTAGAAATAATCCCAGAGATATCGCCTATCCCATCCCCGTTGCTATCACAAAAAGAACCAGGATAGATTTGATAAATTATCGCATTCTTCCACCATTTTTTTGTATTAGAATTTGCCATAACTACCCCCACAAAAATATCTCTACTACTTTCGATGATAACGGATTGAACATTATTTTTCAACATATTTTTCACATAATCATCACATAAGCTACTAATAGCAAGATAATACGCAGGCATTTTCTCGTAATATCAAAAAACGGCAGACATTTCTGTCTGCCGTTTCGTTAAAATGCAAGTTTATTTTGCAAGTAACATCATGATTTTATTTGTTCTAGCAACAAATTCTGTCATTGCTTCTGGAGAAAGTGGTGCATTCGCAAGCTTAGCAAGGTCATAAAGCTGTGCTGCAAATATAGGTGCGTTCTCTGAATCCTTGTTGTTAAGGATGTAGTTAACTAAGTCGTTGTTAGCATTAAGAACTAATGTCTCTGATGCAGAACCAAACATTCCCATGTCCATGCCGCCCATAGCGTACATCTTCATCATATCCTGCATACGACGGCTTTCTTCTGATACTGTAAGCATAGAAGAAAGGTCTTTGTTCTTGAACTTCTCTACCTTAACCTCAAGTCCTTCGTTGTTAAGAGCTTTTCTAAATACCTCTGTAAGTGTTTCTGTCTCTGCCTTAAGCTCATCTGCTGCTGTCTCTTCAATCATTGAATCAGTAACATCAGCATCGATACGGCAGAACTTATAGTTTTCATTGCGCTGCTCAAGCTGTGTAATGAATGAAGTATCAATTGCATGGTCAAGAATAACTGCATTCATGCCCTGCTCTTTAAACATGTTTACGTACTGTCCCTGCTGGTTCATATCAGTTACATAGTAAACTGTCTTTCTGTTATCCTCTGGCTCCTTTGTCTCCTCAGCAGACTTGTTCTCCTCAGCCGACTTGTTCTCGTCAACAACCTCTGCCTCAACCTTTTCGCCATTTTCATCTGTAGCCTTTTCATCAGATTCTTCCTTAACAAGAAGCTCTGGAAGTGTGATGTATTTATCGTTAATATCCTTGAATAAGATGTAATCGTTCATCTTATCGCAGAACTTGTTATCCTTTAAGCAACCAAACTTGATGAATGGAGCTATGTCATCCCAGTATTTCTCATATGATTCCTTATCTGTCTTGCACATTCCAGTAAGCTTATCAGCTACCTTCTTTGTGATGTACTCAGAAATCTTTGTAACGAAGCCATCATTCTGAAGTGCAGAACGTGATACGTTAAGTGGAAGGTCTGGGCAATCAATAACACCCTTAAGAAGCATTAAAAACTCTGGAATAACTTCTTTGATGTTATCAGCGATGAATACCTGGTTATTGTAAAGCTTGATTGTACCTTCGATTGAATCGTACTCTGTATTAATCTTAGGGAAGTATAAAATACCCTTAAGGTTGAATGGGTAATCCATGTTAAGGTGAATCCAGAAAAGTGGCTCCTTGTAATCATGGAATACGTCACGATAAAATGCCTTATATTCTTCCTCTGTACATTCAGCTGGGTTCTTTGTCCAAAGTGGATGTGTCTCATTAAGAGCAACTGGACGCTTAACAATCTTAAGCTTATCCTTTGCAGGAGAAACCTCTACCTTCTCCTTGGTGCCGTCTTCCTTTTCCTTCTCTTCGAATTTAGCATCCTCATGAATCTCTTCGATAACCTTATCTGTATCACGCTTATCAGCAGCATCGATTGTCTCATATTCTTCTGGAGCATCCTTCTTTGAAAGGAAGATTTCTGTTGGCATGAATGAGCAGTACTTTTCGATAACCTCACGAGCTCTGTATTCGTTAGCGAACTCTAGGCAATCCTCATTTAAGAACAATGTGATTTTAGTACCAACCTGATCCCAGTCACCATCGCTCATTTCAAATTCTGTGCCGCCATCGCACTCCCAATGAACAGCTGTAGCGCCATCTTTATATGAAAGTGTATCGATGTGAACCTCGTCAGCTACCATGAATGCTGAATAGAAACCAAGACCGAAGTGTCCGATAATCTGATCGCTATCTGCCTTATCCTTGTACTTCTCAAGGAAATCTGTTGCACCAGAGAATGCAATCTGGTTAATGTATTCGTCTACTTCATCAGATGTCATACCAAGACCATTATCGATGAATGTAAGTGTCTTGTCCTCAGGGCTTACGATAACCTGAATCTTTGCCTTATAATCAAGTGGAAGCGAATACTCTCCCATCATGTCTAACTTCTTAAGCTTTGTGATGGCATCACAGCCATTTGAAATAAGCTCTCTATAAAAAATGTCGTGATCAGAATATAACCACTTCTTAATCACTGGAAAAATATTTTCACTTGTAATTGATAAACTACCTTTTTTATTACTCATTATCCTCACTCCTTCTATATCTTAAGTGTTGTTACATTAACAAACACTTGTCTTACTAATGAGTATGATAATACTACGAAAACTCAAAGTCAATAAAAAATTAGCACTCATTGTGAGTGAGTGCTAATAAAAATTTTATTCATAGTTGCATCTACAAGTAAAAAAATAGCACTCAATAAAATGAGTGCTATTTATGGTCATTCTTTATTAAATTCTCGGCTATATGGTACTAATATTAACCCTTTACAGCTCCTTCTATCATACCTTCCATAATCTGCTTCTGAGCGATGAAGAATAAGATAAGAATAGGAACAATTGCAAGTAATGCAGCTGCCAAAATCAAGTTCCACTGCTTAACGTAAGAACCTACAAATGCCTGTACTGCAACTGGTAATGTCTTTACAATACCATTCTGTCCAAGCATCATTGATGGAAGAAGGTAATCGTTCCAAATCCACATACCATTTAAGATAGTTACTGTTGTAATAACTGGCTTAAGAAGT
>CACYLQ010000165.1 GCA_902775195.1 uncultured Pseudobutyrivibrio sp. | reverse complement strand
GGAGGCGTTGCTCACCGCGATCCCTCTCTCTTTTGCCGCCTCAAGTCCTACATGGTCGACGCCCGTAAAAGCGATATCAATGAACTTCAGGTTCGGGCATGCGCGCAGAACATCCGCGCTCATGGGCATGTTGGCCAGGATCATCGCGTCCGCGTCCTTAGCTTCCTCGATCAGCTTGTCCTTGTCTGTCGTTTTGGCAAAAGATTCGAAAACCACGCCTTTTTCCTCAAAGGGCTTCTGGCACACCGCAAGTTCTATCTCTGATACTCCCAGCGACTCCATAATGACGACTTTCATAACTCCCCCTTCATCTCTCATGCCACCTAATTCAAATCCGTATTATTAGAATGTTTATCTATTTCTCTGAAATCTTTCAATACTTTTTATGAGTAAGCAAGTGCTCTGTTCCAAATGACTGTATTGAATCAGTTGCTAGCAAAACAGATGTATTCAATGCATCCTGTAAATCTATGCCTATATCCAATTGAGTCAATAAAGCTCCTGCCAAAACATCGCCTGCACCAGTCAAGTCCACAATTCTATTTTTATCAATATGGCAATTGATACTGGATATTTTTGTTTTCTTATAGTAACAAATCGCACCTTTTTCATCCTGCTTAAAAACGTATAGTTTCTTTATATCTTTAGGCTCATAATTCAATATATGTCTCTCATCTGCATTCATAAAAACAATGTCAGAAATGTCCAACACCGAACGAGTTACATCGGGATAATCGATACAATGCTGGTCCCAAACATCTACGGATATCATTCCGGTAAAGCCCAGTTGTTTCAACGCTACAATATAGTCTTTTTGTTTTGATGGGATAGTCGCTGTCAAGTGGATGATATTACTGGCAAGTATTCTTTGATCAATGGCACTCACACAATTGTTTATTGTTGCTCCCCATTCGATCGTCATATCCCTTTTGCCATTTTCATAGTTTACAATAAACCTTGCAGTTTTCTGATTCGGAACTACACATATATATTGCGTATTTCCCCCTATATCTTCTATATGCTTAATATCAAAATCATCGCCTACTGAAACCATAAAATAGGGCGGATTATTCTTTTGAATACAAAGACAACCTATCAACGTGTGAAATGCAGAGCCGCCTATCGATTTGATATCTCTGCCATTATATTTTACAATGTCAAACCCAATATCCCCGATAATTGTTATCATAATAATCTTATCTTTCTAAATATTCAGTTCCAATAATTGATCGACTAAGCTTACCCCCGAAGTATACACTTGCTATTCTATTTCCAAAGAATTATCAGTCATGCCATCTATAATACACTTTATTTCCAAATCAGGATGACTCCAGTTATTGGGTTTAAGAATTCTACCATCAATATCATGAACAGCGTTGGTACTATCAACTTTTTTCATATTGTATTGATGAACCACTCTGAACAATTCATCCGGGTAAATTCCTATCTCTACAAATGCTCCTAATAAATAATAAAGTGTATCTACTAAAGCATCTGCTTGTTCATATATATTGGACGCATCATACAACTCATCTATTTCTTTCTTTATCCAATCAATTCTTCGCTGTACTTGAAAACTTGTAAGTATCGTTGGTGCATTTGCAACTGGTTGCCTTGCTCTTTTCTGAAACTCCTTAACAAGATCAACTGCTTCATTAATCATACCCTTCTCCTATATTGTTATGCTGGATTAGCTACTACTTTATCGTCAGCCTCCTTTAAAACCCAACAGCAATGTTCACTCTCTACACAGTATTTGTCTGTAATACGTTCTGCATTTTTCCCTTTCAAAATATCGCATAAATCTTCTTCCAACAAATTTCCAAGATAAAATGGGTTCTTACTGATTTCCTCATTATATGCATTTATATATCCACCCCAAGCGCATGAAAAAACATTCCCTGCACAATCAATCCCAACTTTTCCTTTGAGCATATTACACGTACGAAGATCTGTTTTTGTCCCCTTCGCTCCATATTCTGTTCTTAAAGCACACTGTAGTTTTACATCTAAATCATAACTCGATGCATATTTTTGGAACTTCTCAATAAAACCTGACGGATTATAGTTTGAATAATCGTAATTATAGTTCTTTCCAACTTTCATCAACTTAATCAGTGTAATCTTTTTATTATGAATCTCAATTTTATTAATTCTTTCAACCAGTTTCTTAATTTCATTCTCCGACATTTGAGCATTGACAATAGGAACATTTATAATAAGATTTGAGACAAGATCTTTGATTTTTGATATATAATACTTATTATTAAAACTATATCTTTCTGCACCACGAATCGTTCCTTTATCATCACCTGTTTCGATTGTTATTTCCCAGTTTCTAAGCAACGAAAACAGTTCTTTATTTTCCTGATATACTTTATTAATTCCTTCACCTGTAGTTGTAACACTTACTTTTTCAGTTCCTATTTCTTGAATGGCATATTTTATAATCTCTCTAGATGAGTCATCTAATAATGGGTCACCTCCAGAAAAATCAATTCCAGCGATTCTATTTCTCCCAATTGATAATAATGAAAGCAGCGCCCTTGCTTTTTCATCCTTATTTAATTCTAATTCTTTTCTTTGTTCATCATAAGTAGCACATATATTACAATTCAATGGACACTTTGAAGTTATATTCCATATCACTTTTATAGGTAAAAAACTACTTTTACTAACAAAAGAATTATTTAATTTGCCATAATAGTTTCTCTTAATATAATCAATTACATCGCGATTATATATTTGCGTATTCACATCCTTCGATAAATCATCAAAGCTTTTCCATTTGTAATGATCATTTTCATTCACTGTATCTTCAACATCTTTACTAATTTCAACTGTAAAAAAATCATATAATATAATTTTCTCATCTCCATCGTTAGATGTCCGTTTAATATTTTTGTAAGATCCTTCATATTTCAGACTTATTGCTGTAGATGCTATTCCAAGATTATTTGCGAGATTGTTTATAAGTTCAGGTATTTCGAAACTCCTTTTATCTTCGAGTTTTTCATAAACAATAAAGTATGTATTCTCACTATGTCTTGTTGTCAATAATTGTATGTCTTTTGCTTCTTTAATCTTAGATACATTTCTACTGATCATAAAAATCGCCGTGTGGTCTGAGTTTTTAATTACGTTTTCGTAGATTGTATATCGTAAGTCTGACTTTGGGGCTTTATTTTTCAAATAAAGAAAAAGCACTAAAGTGTCTATTAAGGCTACTGATACCATAACAAGCAGCAGGAACTTAGCCGAAACATTGCCACCTTGAGAGACGCTATAAATATACGTAGCTAAATAGCTTAACCCGAAACCGGTAATCAGAGAAATGCACTGAATAGAAATGCTGCTCTTTACATGGTGATTAATATAGTCATTACATATTTCTTCTACATCATTTCTACTAATTAGCAACTTTTCAGGTAAGATACTCTTATAATCGCTATGCAACATTTTACACCTCAACTTTCAATACAAAAAAATCAGAGAATAATATCGTACATTACTGTTCCATTAAATATATCATCTGTATATTTGAGGTTCAAGTATAACTAAACTCGCAACAATATAACATCAAACATAAAAATCATTGATCCGCTAGTGATCACACACTATTACTGTATTCTATTAAGGGAATAGAGGAACAAGAATGGTAAATACCGCCTGTCGCTAATAGCTCTGTTATATTTGTTAAATATTAAACACTGTTAAGTATTGAGTTTCGACCGGTGAGCATTCTTATAAAATATAACCTTCTTACTGTTCTGTTTGATAAAGCTTATTGCCTAATCCACAGTTTTATGAGATTATAATTTAATGATGGTGGGGTCAAAACCCCGGTTTCCTAAAAAGTCCTGCGCACTTTACGCCGGAAATTAGCACGTTTACAAATTCATATAGTCGATATGATGTCAA
>CACYLQ010000164.1 GCA_902775195.1 uncultured Pseudobutyrivibrio sp. | reverse complement strand
CAAGGAAGCCCTTCTTTCTATTTACGCCAACAGCGATATCTTTTTCAGTAACACCGATGTAGGCTATGTTTTTATGGCCTTTACTTACGATGTAATCAGCCAATTCATATGCAGCTGTGTAGTCATCATGGAAGATGCATGTGGAAATATCAGTCTGCTGTCCAAGGACTACATAGGGAATGGTAAGGTCCTTAAGGGCCTTTTTGTGCTTAGGTGTAAGGACTGTTCCAAGCAAGATAATGCCATCAACGATGTTCTGCTTGAAGGTGTTAATAAATTCTATTTCCTTTTCATCCTGGTTATCGGTGTTGGCTAAAAGCATCTGATAGCCTTTTTTATTTAGGACTTCACCAATACCGGCCACAACCTGTGAAATGGAATCGGAATCTATTTTAGGAATAATGACGCCGATAATTTTAGTCTTTTTAGTTCGAAGGGTTTGGGCCTGGGTAGATGGAATGTATCCAGTTTCATCTATTACTTTTGCTATGGCCTGTCGTTTTTCTTCGCTTAGGTATCCGTTGTTTAGATATCTGGAAACCGCCGCTGTAGATACGCCGGCAAGCTTTGCTATCTGATTAATATTCATTGGTGTACTCCTAAATATTATTGAAATCGTTTTCACTATTATTATATTTATAAGACTGGTCTAAATCAATTTTTGTAACGAAAATAAGGGATTTATGGCTTTTTTTGTGAAAATCATATAAAAAAACTGTGAAATCGTTATCACACATTACTAATAGGAATTTTGAACTATCTGTTATATAATGTCGCCATGATGTGAAAACGATTTCACATATTTCAGAATTAAAGAGAAATAGAAAGGAAACAACATGGATTACAGATCATGTGCAAGCCAAATCTACGAGCAGATTGGTGGAAAGGATAATTTAATCTCAGCTGCACACTGTGCAACTAGACTTAGATTAGTAATCGCTGACAACAGCAAGGTAAATGTGCCAGCATTAGAAGAAATAGAAGGAGTTAAGGGTGTATTTGATGCATCTGGTCAGCTTCAGCTTATCATCGGTACAGGTACAGTTAACAAGGTTTATGATGAGTTTATTGATATAGCAGGTATCGAAGCTGCTACAAAGGAAGAGCTTAAGCAGGTTGCTGCAAGCAAGGCTCCATGGTGGAAGCGCGCTATCAAGACTCTTGGTGATATCTTTATTCCAATTATTCCAGCTATCGTAGCAACAGGTCTTTTAAATGGTTTACTTGGTGGTCTTGTACAGATTTGGCCATCAATGGCAGATTCATATTTCTATAATCTTGTAAATATGTTCTCAAATACTGCACTTACATTCTTACCTATTCTTATTGCTATCTCAGCAGCTAAGATTTTTGGTGGAAATATCTATCTTGGCGCAGTAATTGGTATGATTATGATTCATCCAAGCTTAGTTAATGCTTGGACAGTAGCAAGCGGTGCTGAGACTTCCACACTCTGGTCTTGGTTCGGTGCTTGGAACATTGATAACGTAGGTTACCAGGGACACGTTATTCCAATCGTTCTTTCTGTTTGGTTAATGTGTACAATCGAAAAGAAGCTACACAAGATTGTTCCTGAAATGTTTGATTTATTTGTAACACCACTTTGTTCAGTTCTTGCTGCTGGTTTCTTAGCTATGACAGTTATCGGACCTATCTTTGCACAGATTGAGACATGGGTTCTTTCAGGTGCTAAGGCACTTATCGCTATCCCATTCGGTGTTGGTGCTTTACTTATGGGTGGTTTATATGCCCCTACAGTACTTGCTGGTGCTCACCACATGTACAACGCTATCGAAATGATGATGCTTTCAGACAACGGTATGAACATCTGGATGCCAATCGCTACAGCAGCTAACGTTGCTCAGGGTGCTGCAGCTCTTGCCGTATCATTAAAGACAAAGAACAATAAGACAAAGTCAATGGCTCTTCCTGCTTCACTTTCAGCTTTCATGGGTATTACAGAGCCAGCTATCTTCGGTGTTAACATCCGTTATGGTAAGCCATTCATCGCAGGTATGGTTGGTGGTGCCGTAGGTGCTTGCGTTGCTTCTATCATGGGCGTTTATGCTACAGCAAACGGTATTACAGGTTTATTCGGACTTCTTATTGTAACTGATTGCTTACCAGGATATTTACTTTCATTCGCAGTTGCTTCAGTTGTAGCATTTGCAGTATCTTGGGTTCTTTACAAGGACGAGGAGAAGGCAGCTACAGTTGAGACAGAGACAAAGTGCGAAATCAACGTAGAGCCAGATTCAGTTTACTCACCACTTAAGGGTGAAATCATTCCTCTTACAGAGGCTCCTGACAAAGTATTCGCCAGCGAAGCACTTGGTAAGGGTATCGCTATCAACCCTACAGAGGGTAAGGTAGTTGCTCCTTTCAACGGAACAGTTGCAATGCTTTATGATACAAAGCACGCTATCGGTCTTGTAAGTGAAGACGGTGTTGAGGTTCTTATCCACATCGGTCTTGATACAGTTAAGTTAAACGGAGAGCACTTCACAGCACACGTTGCTCAGGGTGACAAGGTTTCTTGCGGACAGACTCTTGTAACATTTGATATGGACGCTATCACAAAGGCTGGATATCCACTTGTTACACCAGTTATCATTTCTAACACTCCAAAGTTTGCTGAGGTTAGCAATGTAAAGATGGGTAACACAGATTTCAGTGAAAAGGTTTTAACAGTAACAAAATAAATAAGGTGTTAATTAGATGAGTTTAAACAATAAAAAATATTTAACTCCTAGATTTCATCTTTTCCCACAATCAGGCTGGCTTAATGACCCTAATGGTCTTTGCCAGCTTGATGGCATACATCACATATTTTTCCAGTATTCACCAGACTCACCTAAGGGCGGTGAAAAGGACTGGGGACATTACTCCACAAAGGATTTCATCAACTATGAATTCTCAGGAGTATTTATGAAGCCTGATATGCCAGAGGATGCAAGTGGTGTTTATTCAGGATGTGCTTATGTAGAAGATGGCCAAATGTATATCTACTACACAGGCAACGTAAAGCATCCTGGAGATTACGACTACATCCTTGAGGGAAGAGAGAGCAATACAATATTAGTAACTAGCCAGGATGGAATAAAGGCCAGCGAAAAGAAAATATTGCTTAGAAGTCAGGATTACCCAGATAATCTTACTCTTCATGTTAGAGATCCAAAGGTATGGTGCCAGGATGGTACTTATTACATGACACTTGGGGCAAGAACAAAGAATGACGAAGGCTGCGTTATCTTGTTCAAATCCCAGGATAAGATTAATTGGGAATTTAGTCACTTCATAGAAAAAGCAGACTACGGTTACATGTGGGAATGCCCTGATTTATGTTATGTAAATGGTAAACAGTTCTTGTCAGTATCCCCTCAGGGATTGGATGCAAATGAGTATAGCTACCAGAATATGTATCAATCTGGTTACTTTAATACTACTTCGGATTTATTGGCTGATGGCAAGGCTTTAGGCGAATTTACAGAATGGGATTTCGGGTTTGATTTCTATGCTCCACAGACATACGTAGATGAAAAGGGAAGAACAATCCTGATTGCATGGATGGGCATGCCTGATTCGGAATATGGTCACGACATTTCAGTAGAGGATGGATGGCAGCATATGTTGTCATTACCTCGCGAATTAGTCTTCGACAATAAGTCAGGAAAGATTCTTCAGAAGCCAGTGGATGAAATCAAGGATTTAAGAGATAAAAAAATAGATATCAAGGACATTGCGGATGTAGAAACATATGAATTAGATATGTCTCAGTTTGGACAGGATGATTTTACTATCCAGTTCAACAAGGGCTTTGATATCAAATACAATAAGCTAGCAAATGATTTAGTATTTTCTTTTACAGACAAGGAGCTTGGAAGTAACAGAACAACTAGAAAGCTAAAGCTAGCTAACGGGGAGAAAATAGAAAGCATGAAG
>CACYLQ010000163.1 GCA_902775195.1 uncultured Pseudobutyrivibrio sp. | reverse complement strand
ACGCTATCCTTCTCTACCTTTCTAGAGTCGTATACTAATGTGGAGATTTCTTTATCAAGCTCTCCTGCATATAATTCATAATCTAATTCTTCTAAAAGAGTTGTTAACTTCATTTTTATACCTCTATTTCTCCTGAGAACACCTCCGTAGCTGGTCCAGTCATAAACACATGATTACTCTCACGGTCATACTCGATTGTAAGATCACCGCCACGAAGGTGAACAAGGACCTTGTCCTCAGTCTTTCCATTTAATATACAAGCCATCACACATGCGCAAGTACCAGTTCCACAAGCCCAGGTCTCGGCACTGCCTCGCTCCCACACTCGCATATTTGCTTCTGTTCTGCTAATAATCTGAACGAATTCTGTATTGGTGCGCTTTGGAAATCTTTCATGGTTCTCAAAAAGCGGACCATAGGTCTCAAGCGGGAAGCTTGCTGTATCATCTACAAACACAACTGCGTGTGGGTTTCCCATCGAAACGCAAGTCATGTTCCATGTCTTTCCACCTACTTCGATTGGCTCATCAATCACCTTGTCCCCATCAGCCACCACTGGAATCTCAGCTGGTGTGAGGATTGGCTCGCCCATATCTACGCGCACCTGCTGCACCTTACCATCTTCTGGGAAAAGAATCAGTGTAAGAACTCCGGCTCCTGTCTCCACTGTGATTTCAGTCTTGTCTGTGAGATGGTGGTCATAAACATATTTGGCAACGCAGCGGATACCATTTCCGCACATCTCTGCCTCTGAACCATCTGCATTATATATGTGCATTCTGAAATCTGCCTTGTCAGATGGGCCTATGGTGATGAGGCCGTCTGAACCGATTCCAAAATGTCTGTCGCTTACTTTAATAGAAACTTCTGCTGGGTTATCAACCTTCTCTTCAAAAAGGTTTACGTAAACATAGTCGTTACCGCAGCCGTGCATTTTAGTGAATTTCATAGGATGTCCTTTCGAATCATTTACGTAGTTCCCTCAATCTTAATTTAAGTATACTCCGCACTTTTTGTTTTACATAGTCACATTCGTGCGCAAAATATTGCAAATAGTGCTCTTGGTGTTATAATTCATTTATATATTGATAGTGGTCTCTGTCACAACTGCACTCACAATCCTTATGTTTTCATTAACTTGTGACAGGATTTACTTCCATTACCACATTTTCTGTCACAACCTCTTCTTAGAAGCCTTATACTTTCATTAGCTTGTGACAGGATTTGATTATTTTATTCGATTTTCTGTCACAAACATTCCTACAAACCCTTTGTTTTCATTCTTCTTGTGACAGAGTACATACTTATTGATATTATTTCTGTCACAGGATATTGCAAAAACCCTGATAATCCGTTTCGCTTGTGACAGAACAAAGGAGTCTAAATGGAATCTTATTCTAAAAAGGGATATTTATACGACAATTTCAAGATTTTCCACCTGATAGATACTAATCTTGGGGAGATTGATTTTCACTATCATGATTTCCACAAGGTGCTTATTCACCTGTCAGGGAATACTTCATATTCAATAGAGGGGCAAACCTTTGATCTGGAGGCGGATGATATTGTATTTGTAAATGCAGGGGAAGTGCACCGTCCTATTTTCCATGATGATTCCCCTTATGAGCGTATCATCATTTATATTTCCAAGGATTTTCTGGCTGAGTATAGTCAAGCTGACAATGATTTATCCTATTGCTTTAGAAATGCTATAGAAAATGGTTCCCATGTTTTGCGACTTCATTCTTTTAAGAATTCCAGGGTGGCTGCCACGGTAGGCAGGCTTACTGCAAACCTAGGTATAGATGCCTATGCTAACGAACTATTGATGCAGGTGCTCTTTCTTGAATTTATGGTAGAGCTTAATCGTGCTGCCATCAGCGACGAGATTAAATACATATCTACTAATTATGCCGATTCAAAGGTAAGCGAAATCATTCATTATATTAATGAACATTTAAAAGAAGATTTATCTGTGGATGCTATTGCGGGAAAGTTCTATCTCTCTCGCTATTATCTCATGCACACCTTCAAGGATGAAACTGGCTACACCATCGGCAACTACATCACCATCAAGCGCCTGACCATAGCCCAGTCATTAATAGATGCTGGCAAGCCAATCGCTGATGCCGCAGAGCAATCTGGCTTTGGCACCTATTCCACCTTTCTTCGGGCATACAAAAAGACCTATGGCACAAGCCCTAAGAAAAGGCTTACGTCACAGGCCTCGCTGTCGTTTTAATTTATATAGTCTGATGCTGAACAAACTCCTTAAAAAATGGAAGAGCAAAACATGATGAAAAATTATTTAAATACATCACATCGATTTGAAATTAAGCTAATTAATTCCTCCTGCATGTGCATAGGAATATATGACTGATTTACTTCTTTTATTATCTTTTGCTCCATTTTCAAAAGCTGTGATATTAGTCGTTCTGCCACTTTTTTTGTAATACCAAGGTTCTCCGCAAGTATTAGAAAATCCTTTTTTCTGATGTTTCGTTTTTTACCATTTACTGTAAGAGCCATTTGTTCTTTATCTTCCGGCATTATTATATTCACTGGCAACATATCATAAGCTGCGGACAAACCAAACACTCTACTTCCAGGTGAATCTTCTATGAGAGAAAAATTCTTTAAATGCATATCCGAATTTCCTGTCAAAAAACAGAAAACAAGTCTATAAAAAAGTTCAGTTTCATCCAAACCTACATTTTTGGAATATTTCTGAATTACTCTGCCACAGCCTTCATAAGAGCCTTTATATTTGTCCGAGGTAATCCTATTTGAAAGCTGACAGAAATCCTCCATTGCATACATTTCTTTACCTCTTCTATCGATTCTTTTCGTAATGTATGCGTATGTATTATTCATTTTAATTAGGGCATTCGGTACTGTTTTTATTCCTACAAGCTCTGCTAACTTCATAGATAGAAATTCAGCTTCAGGCAAAGCATCAAAATCATCTGATTCAGGTTTCAGAATATATCCTGTTGGATAATCTACAATTGTAAAACGAGCAGACTTATCCTCCGCATCCAGATGTAGTGATAGTTTTTTCTGAACACCGGGTACAGTTAGTCCTTTAGTTACTGTAGAATTTGCCAGCTCTTCCAATTGTTTTTCTGAAATATCTATAATTGGCATCGATGTAACTCCAAAGAATTGCTTTATACAATGAGAATGCCAGCTATTTATTTTTTCCTGTTCAGTTGGATTATTTATTTCCTTGTTACAACATAAACATCTCATAATTATTCTGCCTCTATGTACACATCACCTATGCAGTCTCTGCATGCCGCTAATAGCAAGCCAAATCGATCTTTTCCATCTATTTTCCAGTTTCTTTCTACAACACCAAGCAACCAGCCTTCTGGAATGAGTCCATCGAAAAATGGAAATAGGATATTTGAATTATATACATCTGAAGATAAAGGTAATGTCATACTTACAGCTACAGCATTGTCTTGCGAGATATAGCTAGAATCATACTCGAATGCATAGCCTTCATCAGTTTCATAGATTCGTCCGGCATATGTGTTTTGAACAAAAACTCTTCCCGCTCTATTCATCTAACTTGCTCCTATCTATTTCTCCAGGTACAGCTTCCATGCCAAACATGCTTAACGCTTGGTTCACCTTGTCAAGGCGCACCGTCTCCTTCCCCTGCTCTAATTCGCGCACAAAGCGAAGACCTAGCCCTGCCCTCATGGCAAACTCCTCCTGTGTAAGTCCTGCTTTTTTTCTTTCAGTTTTTATGTATTCTCCAATAGTATTCATAATATAAATATATACCCGATAAGGTATAATTTCAATAGTTATAGTACTATTTATACCTTATCGGGTATATTATGCTCTTTCTAGGAGGATTTTATACCCGTTAGGGTATATTATCTTCTTCCCTTATTGATATATAGACCTATCTACAGCGAGATATTTATCATTCTCTCTCAAATC
>CACYLQ010000162.1 GCA_902775195.1 uncultured Pseudobutyrivibrio sp. | reverse complement strand
CGATGCAGACAAAACTGATTTCGATTATGGAAAAATAACTGCTGATATGGGAGATATTTCTATTGATGGTGCTTTCAACAGATTGGAAGCATGCTGTGATCTTGGAAATATCAATATCAAAACCCCTAACCCAGATTACGACAACATGGACTTAGATGTATCCCTAGGCTCCATAACCGTTAATGGGAAAAAGTGGTAAGGTTAACTCAAAGAAAAAAAGACAAGCTGTAGGCTTGAGAACGTAACAGCTTGTCTTTTATTATGCTTATATAGTTTATCTTAATTCCGAATATCCGAAGGAATTTACAATGGCATCAATTGGTGTACCAGCTTTGCACAAAGGACATTCATGTAGTGGGTATGACTGGTAGTTTGGAATGTCTTCCTCGTGGAAAACTGCTGTAATTGGAATGCCATCTATTTCTCTGACAGCAGAGAAGATTGCGCAAGCTCCACTTATCTTGGCGCCATAATATCTTACACATTCTGCAAGACTTTCAACAGTACGACCAGTACTTAATGAACCAAATAGAAGAAGCACATTCTTGTCTCTTACAGTAAGCTGCATGTTGTCGCGGAAAATATTCTGGCCGCTGGATGCAAGCTCTGGAGCAGTTACATAAATGGTTTTGTGCTGATTGTAATTGGCAACACCAGCTTTTGTAAGCTCCTGTGCTAAAAATGTGCCTACAACTTCCATTCCATCTGCACATACAATTGTGTCTACAGGCGTCTGAACTGAATAATGCATTGCAAGCAGCTGCGCTACGCCCTGAGCTTCATTACATCTGGTTTTCATTGTGCCGATTTCCATATAGTTTGTGATATGGGAATGATTTGTTGCAAAATGGCCAGGGATGATTTTTAAAGCGACGTCAGAATTCAGCGGTGCAGGAATTTTAGTATAGTCTTTTAACATGATAAACCCCTTTCTTGATTAGTCATCTTAAAATAGATTCCTATTTTTATATTCCTATTTTAGTAGAAAATAGTCAAAAATAATACTACAAATTTAAAATGAAAACGAAATATATAGAAAATTCACAAAATATACATGAAAGTTGCTTTATTTTGATTATTTACTTGTGTTAATATCTTCCAAGTTTAATTACATAGATTTTACAAAAGCCATGTATTCTTCCGTAAAAGTTATGTTAATATTATTTAAAAGGAGGGGTACATGGCTTTAATTTATGTAATTGAAGATGATGCGAACATTAGAGAAATAGAAGAATATGCTCTTAAAAGCTCAGGCTTTGAAGTTTTAGCCTTTGAAAGAGCACAGCCTTTTTTTGATAAGCTAGAAACTCTTTTGCCAGATTTGATTATATTAGACGTTATGCTTCCTGATGAAAATGGAATTGATATTGTAAAACAGCTGCGAAATAGCAGTATCACAAAATCCATTCCAGTAATAATGGTAACTGCTAAAACTAGTGAATTAGATTTGGTTAAAGGGTTGGAAAACGGGGCAGATGATTACGTGAAAAAGCCTTTTTCCGTTATGGAGCTTATATCAAGGGTTAAGGCTTTGCTGCGCAGAACCTTAGATGATGATGTTAAAAAGCTGGAATTAGATGGTCTGGTTATTGATAAAGAGCGTCATGAGGTAAAGGTAGATGGAAGGCTAATCGAACTTACCTTCAAAGAGCATGAATTGCTATATTATCTGACAATCAACAAAGGTATTGTTCTTAGACGAGATCAGATAATGGAGCGTATTTGGGGCATAGATTACGAAGGGGAATCAAGAACACTAGATATGCATATCAAAACCTTACGTCACAAGCTAGGGGATTTTGGTAGCAGAATTCGCACTGTCAGAAATGTAGGCTATGTAATCGAATAACCCTATCTTTATTTTTAGGCTTGAAAAGGAACGAAAAATATATTAATATGGCATCGGGTTTAGGTCATCGCTATCGCAGATAGTGGTGACCTTTTTATGTTTAGGTTTGACGCTCATTATTTTATAGAAATGAGGTCAGAGAAATGACAATAGGTAATAAATATCGAATCACAATTCTTACTAGCAGACTTATTCGAATGGAATATCAAAGAAACGGTATTTTTGTGGATGAACAGACACAGGCCGTGGTCAATAGACAATTTCCATCAGTAGAATATTCTACAATTCACGAAAACGGCAAATTAATAATTGAAACAGATGATTTAGTATTTTCCTATGATGGAGAAGAATTCTCCCCAGAAGGTTTATCCATTGAACTTAAGGGTTCTAATGAGGTTTGGCATTATAGCATAGTTTACGGAAATTCAGACAAAAATCTGTATGGAACTGCCAGAACCTTAGATGGTGCTGATGGCAGTTTGATGTTAGAGCCTGGTATTTTTGGAGAGAAGGGCTTTGCTGTAATCGATGACAGCAATACAGCTATATTGGACGAGACAGGAGAATATGTATCAAGGCGAGGAGAGGGAATAGACATCTATTTCTTTGGATACGGCACAGATTTTGAGGGCGGCCTTAGGGACTTCTATCATCTGTGTGGTCAGGTGCCAATGATTCCTAGATATGCCTTAGGCAACTGGTGGAGCAGATATTATAGATATTCTGAAAGTAGCTACAACGAAATGCTTGATAAGATGGAAAAGGAGAATATCCCTTTATCAGTAGCTGTAATAGATATGGACTGGCACATAACCGATGTGGACCCAAAGTATGGAACAGGTTGGACAGGTTACACCTGGGATGAGAAGCTGTTCCCTGATTACAAGAGATTTTTGAAGAATCTTAAAGCTAGAGGCTTAGCTACTACTCTAAATCTACATCCAGCTGACGGAATCCGCGCCTTCGAGGCTCAGTATGAGGCTATGGCAAAGGAAATGAATTTCAATACCAGAGAGGAAAAGGCTATTGAGTTTGATTTTGCAGACAAGAGCTTTAGGGATGCATATTTCAAATGTGTTATGAATCCATACGAGGATGATGGGGTGGATTTCTGGTGGATTGACTGGCAGCAGGGTACAAAAAAAGGCGGCAGCGATATTGATCCATTGTTCCTTCTTAATCATTATCATTACGAGGATAGAAAAAGAAATAATAATCGCCCAATGATATTTTCAAGATATGCAGGAGTTGGAAGTCATAGGTATCCTTTAGGATTTTCAGGAGATACAGTTGCCACATGGAAAAGTCTTGATTTTCAGCCATATTTTACTGCCACTGCATCTAATATTGGATATGGCTGGTGGAGTCATGACATTGGCGGGCACATGATGGGAGATAAGAACGAGGAACGCCTTATTAGATGGATTCAGTTTGGCGTATTTTCTCCTGTGATGCGTCTACATTCTAGCTGTAGTGAATTCTTTAATAAGGAGCCATGGAACGTGGCCAGCCCTTATAGGGAGATTATGGGAAAATATCTAAGACTTCGCCATCAACTGCTTCCATACACCTACACCATGAGCTATGAAGCCCATGTGCAGGGCAAGCCTTTGATTCAGCCTTTATATTACAAGGTTTCTAAAAAACAGGCATACAGCCACAGAAACGAATATTTCTTTGGAGACAATTTGCTGGTAGGTGCCATAACAAAGGAGACCAGCAAATCCCTTAGAATGGCCAGCATAAATATGCTTGTGCCTGAAGGCAGATGGTACGACATATTTAACGGCCGATTA
Organism: uncultured Pseudobutyrivibrio sp.; assembly: GCA_902775195.1. Lineage (GTDB taxonomy): Bacteria > Bacillota > Clostridia > Lachnospirales > Lachnospiraceae > Pseudobutyrivibrio. The sequence continues at coordinate 380 of CACYLQ010000162.1, read as the reverse complement.
TACCAGGAGGGTGTTAAAAATCTGTATCGCACTGTGGATAATATCCCTGTGTTGCTGAAGGCTGGTGGAATTGTGCCATTATCTATGGATGAAGGAAATGGTGTGACCAATCCTACAAAGCTTAAGCTGTTGATTGGTGCCGGAGCAGATGGAGCCTTTGACATGTACGAGGATGATGGCATATCCATGGATTATGAAATGGGAAAATATGCCATCACTAGATTTGAAACCAAATATGATGCTAATAAAAATGTGACAACATTAACTATAAATGGAGCAACTGGTGATTTAAAGCAGATACCAAAGGAACGCGAATACCAGATTGTTTTATACGGATTAAAGGGTGGCACAGTGACATTAGACATACCGGCTATCTCAGC
>CACYLQ010000161.1 GCA_902775195.1 uncultured Pseudobutyrivibrio sp. | reverse complement strand
ATAATAGCTTTTACTCTTTTGAATAGCTGTTCAAAGCCATCATCCAGCATTACGATTCTCTCAATCAGCTCTGACTTCATGTTCATGTTCTTCTCCAAATCATCTGGAGTAGAATTAGGGTCTTTAAGAATGGCTTCCTGCTCCTTGTTTCTTATATCAAGGATTCTAAGTACATCAGCCTTTTTCTCTAGAGACTCCCTTAGCATAACAACATAATCCATATTTTCCATACCTGTCTCCTCCATTACCTAGTCCGTATTCGTTACGCAGACAATAATTATTTCATTACGCTCAGCTAGAAATGCTTCGCTTAAATAAAACAATTATTGTCTACTACGAATACTCATTGTCGGCACCCCTAGTACGCTCCGAACGCTGGTAGGTAACAATTATTTATATACACAAGGAGCCAATCTCGCGACGGTGTATATAAATGATTGTTACCGTAACCAGCGCACTCAGCCTACATAACTGTAGCCCCTCGGGTGAGGGGCTACGTAAATTAACCTGCTATGTTTGTTTGCCCATCCACCTTTTTGCCGTTGGCGGTGAGCTTCATTACATCCTTCCAAGTGTCCCTCATGGTGCGCAAGTGCTTTAGCACTTCCTCAAGCTCATCAGGTTCCTTAGTTATCATGGCATGTCTTAAGCAGCTCCTAAGATAACTATACACTGCATGGAAGTCTTTTGCCACTGGATATTTATCATCAAGAGTAATTTCAAACTCTTCTATTATTCTGTCAGTCTTGCGAATATTGTTGTGTGCCTTTTCAATATCATGATTTTCACATGCCACAATTGCAATATTACAAAACTTGATGGCTCCTTCATACAGCATCAATGTCAACTCTGCTGGACTAGCTGTTAAAATTCTGTTTTTTGCGTAAGCATCGTAACCATTCATTGGTGTCATAGTACCGCCCCCTTGTAAATCCTTTTCGTTTCGCATTTAATACTTACTTATCAACCGCCCAGTAGCGATGATATTGAAGAAGAATTGCCTTGCAATGTAGCCAAGGCTTTTTCCATTGCTGCAAATTTCTTATAGTATGCATCCTCCATGTCTGTTACTCTGTCAGTCCATGTTTTAATGGTTCTGCTGTAATCAGAATATTCCGATGCCATTTCCTTGTCATTGTATACCGTATATACGGATTTGATTGCAGATGACTTCATCTTTCCATCTAATGCTGTGTAAAGACCACTTGTCACCTTCTTCAAAAATTCAATAACAACCTCTGGGTCCTCTGCTAAAGCTGCACGTAATTTTTCTTTATTATTAGCTGTGTAGTTATCTTCAGCATCCCCATCAATATGATAAGCAGATCCTTCGTTCTTTTCTGCATTAAGTGAACCTAGGGTGTGGACACCAAATGTAGACCAGGAATATGTTTTACCATTTATTTCGTAGGTGCTCATCATTGACATGGTCATTGCAGAGATAATGCTTGAAAGAGTACCATCTCTTCTAAGTAGGGAATCCTTAATCTTCTGTTCCCATTTCTCAATTTCTGACTCTGACATTTCTGCCTTTTCATCATCTGTAAGAGGCTCATAGTCCTTGGCTGAATCTGCATTGTATAATTTTTGCATTTCATTCATAAGACTATTGTAGGTTGTCAGATAGTCTTTAATCTTGTCATAAAGAGCATCTGTATCATTTGATACGTTTACAGTGATTGGATCTGTAGTTACTGCCAGCGCCTCAATAGTAAGGCCATTAACTGTAATAGCATTTGAACCGTTTGAATATTCAACGCCATTAAGATTGATAATTGCATCCTGGCCATCGATTTTGATTGCTCGGTCTGTATTTTCGATAGTGATGTTGCCTGATGCTACGTTAGCAGCCAAATCAATTCTATAAAATACGCTGTTTGCAAGCTCGATGTTATCTGACTGAATCCAGAAATTGCTGTAGCTCTTGTCGTATTCAGAATTCTGTGTGCCAAAATTCTGCTCGATATAATCTGCCCACTTTTTATTTGTAGGATCAGCAAGTGCTTCTTCAAGCTGAGCCTCTGCATCAGATATCTTCTGTGCTCTGATTGCGATTTCCTCAGATGTTGTCTGTGGAAGTGCCTTGGCAGATGCAATCGCAACATATCCATCACGAACTGCATTCAATGCTTTAGACATTTCTTTATAGGTTTCATCAGATGCCATATCATAGGTAGCATTTGAGTAAATCTTTGCAGCTAAAGCATTTAGCTTGTCCTCGTCAGCAACAAGTGCATCCCAGTCGATGTTTCCATCTGTACCATATTTTTCTACCGTGATTCCATCGTTGGTTGTTGTGGTTTTGTATACTTCACCTGCATAGGTCTTGTTAAGATAATCCTTGAGAGCAACAATGTTCTCATCTGTTGAACCAGATTGGATTTGTCTAATCAAATTTGCAAAGCCTTCTGCATTTTCGGCGAAGGAATAGTTCTTTGCGTCGTCGCCCTCTCCTACTGTGAAGTAAAGTGAGCGGCTCATGACTGTAGATTTTGTACCTGTAGTATCGTATACAGAATCCTTGTAGGCTAAGGCCGCAAGATTATCAAGAGCGTCATCACTGATTGTGGTCCAGTCGATGGCTCCATCTGTTCCGTACTTATAGGTGTTTACTACATCCTTGCCATCCTCGCCCTTTGTTGTAACTGTATATTCCTTGTCAGCATACTTATTTAGATATGTTTCCAAATCTGTAAGCTGTGCAACCTTTTCATCATCGAATGTAGCTGTTCCTTGTTTATAATTCTTAAGGTCTGTAAGAAGCTGCTTCATTTCAACGGAATCAAGCAGATAATCATATCCGCCTTCTCCAGTAGAAAATAGCTTCTTTGCAAGGCTTCCACCTGTTGCATTGTTGATATTACTAACTTCTGAATCTGACAATAGTCCCATATTCTTAAGGGCATTCAAGCCCTGGGCACTATTTGCAGATATAGTAAAATCACCAGCTGCGCCAGATGTCTTTGAGCTGATGTAGAATCTTTGGTTCTTTTCATCAAAATTAGCATCGACTCCTGCTTCTGCCAGCTTATTGACAAACTGGTTAACTGTCATATCACTCTCAAGCTCGATGTTTGTAGCCTTTGTACCAGTTCTGATAGAGATGCTAGCCTTTTCCATTGCACTTGTGCTTTTGATACCAAGTGTGCCAAGTGTTGTTGAGCCAGTAATGCTTCCGTTAAGCTTTGCACCTGTAATATAAGCTGTCTTTGCAAGCTGCTTAATTTCAAGAGTTTGTGTACCAGTGATAGCAGAGCCGCTGGCTGTTGCCTTGGCCTTTGTTGTATCACTTACAGTTGTCTTTTTAACCTGATAATTTGATGATAGACGCATGGAGCCTACATTTGTGTAGAAGCCATACACCTTACTATTCAAGGTCTTCCAAGCATCCTGCTTCCAAGATAGCTTAGTCTGAGCCTTGACATATTTATCCTTCTTAAAGCTATAAGCTGATACGAGGGCGCCTACGATGGCCTCTGTATCCAAGCCTGATGCCAAGCCTGATAATCTAATAGGCATAAGCTACCTCCTATCGTTTCTCATCTACCATAATTCCTGCAAGCTCCCAAGCCTTTGCAATAAGGTCGAGGGTTTTATCTGCTGGGAATTCCTTAATAACCTCTTTGGTTTCCTTATCAACCATTTTGATGGTGACACGATTAGTGCCTTCATGGATACCAAAAACTGCTTCTGCATTTCCATTTGCAGAATTGATTTTTTCTACAGCTTCCTTTAATGAAGATGTAGCCTGCTGTGCAGGATTCTTTTCAGCTTCTTCTTTCTCAGGGTTTGCTGAAAAACTTCTATTTTCAGAATCAGCCTTTGCCTCTTTAGCAGCAGCTGTAAAATCAACTATTGCACTATCCTTTTGAACTGCTGGTGCTGGCGCCGCTTTTACTGAACTTCCCTGTCCCTGGTAGCTAACTGCGCTACTTACTTCGCCTATTTTCATTTCTTTCCTCCTTACGCCTAAACGAACTAGGTCCCACTCCTCAATCCGTAAGGCAATATACATCCTTGTAATATGGGAAATTTTTAGTTTTCTAATCT
>CACYLQ010000160.1 GCA_902775195.1 uncultured Pseudobutyrivibrio sp. | reverse complement strand
AGCTCGTGGTCGTTCTGATAAGTCTCCGTGTATTCATATGTTATAGGAAATAAAATTTTGTATTTGTCAGGAATATGATTGCAATATATGTATAGAAATTGTGCATGTAAGAAATGTACGTAGCTTACTTTTAAACCAAAAATATTGTCCGCACAAAGAAAAGCATGCCATGGCAGACATATGAGTAATCATGGCATAGGCATCATCCATCTTAAAATAAAGCGCAACGCCGAACGCTATTGTGAACACTATAGAGGAAACATAGTAACCGTATAATCCCGCGATAAAGAGAGCTGGAAGTAAATAGAATCCTGCCACTACATCTTCATCGATGTTGGCAAAATAATTCCCACTGTGATTAGCCACGGTATAAAAAAACGAACTGGATAATACTATAAGAATCATCCACGAAATAATCTTAATTTTCTTCATACGTTTACTCCATATAAAGCGTATATAACCACAATAACGAAACTACGTTTATTATATAAAACTTATATGGACAAAATGTGAGTTAGTTTCTCATTCTTGACAGATTGCGGTTTAGCATGCATACTTGTTAAGGCTTTTTAATTGATTTGTTATATTACGGAGGATATATGAATGGTTGAATTACTTAAAATGATAGAAAGCTACGGTGACGCACCAGCGTTTAAGAACCTTGATGGTGAAAACAGCTACGAAGTCACTTATAGAGAATATTTAAATAAAATGAAGGCTTGCGCTTACAATCTTCAGCAGCAATTCGGAGATTTAAAGGGTAAGCACATCGGTATCATGGCTGACAGCAACTACGAATACACTATTATTCTTGGTGCAGTTCTTTTTAGCAGAGGTGTTCTTGTCCCTGTTAACTTCCTTGAAACACCTGAGAATATCAAGGCTGCCATCTATCATTCAGACCTTGACGGAATCATTGTTGAGGATAAATACAAAGAAAAGGTTGTTGGAAATTTCAACATCGCTGATAAGGCTGAGATGCTTAAGGAAGGCAACGGTAGCCTTGAGCTTAAAGATTTTACTAACGATGAAAGAACTAATCTTGCTCTTATTATTTTTACATCAGGTACTACTAGCCTTTCAAAGGGTGTAATGCTTTCAGCTGGAAACCTTCTTGATTTTGAAGCCACAGGTCATAACGATGATTATTCTGATGATAAGAAGGCAACAAGAGGCCAGAGAATTTACAACATCTTCCCATTCTACCATGTTGCTGGTATCGTAGGCTGGCTCTACAGAATTGAGCAGGGCGCTACTACATACCTTAGTGCAGACCCAAGAAACGTTCTTACTGATCTTGAAGGTGAGGAAGTTGATATTGCTCTCGTTACACCTGGAATTTTGAAGCTCTGGGAAACTTGCATTAAGAAGGGTCACATGGAACGCCTCGGCGGCATAAAGCTTGCTCTTACTGGTGGTGCAAAGCCTGAGCTTAGCGTTATCAAAACATTCCTTGCAAACGGAATCGGCTTTGGTCAGTACTATGGCATGACTGAAGCCAGCGGAAACATCACATGTAATTTTGATGTAGTAAATCACCTTGAGTCAGTTGGAAAACTTGTCGATGGCTGTGAGGTTCATATCATCGACGGCGAGATTTGCGTTAAATACTATGGCGTAATGCTTGGTTATTACAATGACCCAGAGGGTACTGCCGAAGTAATTGACGAAAACGGACTTCTTCATACAGGTGACCTTGGCTACCTTGACGAGGATGGCTTCCTTTACATCACCGGTCGCAAGAAGAACCTTATCATTCTTTCTGGCGGCGAAAACGTAAGCCCTGAGGAGCTTGAAAAGGCTACCTACGCTTGCCCTAAGGTAAAAGAATGCAAGGCCTTTGAATGCAACGACAGAATTCATCTTGCCGTTTACTGCGACGAGGCTGACCATGATGAAATCCAAAGCTTCGTAGCTGACCTTAACAAAAAGATGCCTATTTACAAGCACATTTCCAAAGTAGAATTTCAGAATACAGAATTCGAAAAGACTGAGCTTGGTAAAATAAAGAGATAATATTAAAAGTGTCGTGGCGAAAAGCCACGACACTTTTTCTTGTTATGCAGTTGTAAACAATGACGCCTCCTTATACAACATCTATAGGATAATCATCCATTACCAATGCTGCAACTATATAAATAAGAATTCCGCTTCCGCCTGCAAGTGTTACTGCAGCCCATATCAATCTAACAATAGTTGGATCAATATCGAAGTATTCTGCTATTCCTGCGCAAACACCACATATCTTTTTATTATTGCTTTTTGTTAATCTTCTTCCGTTCATAATTCATTCCTCCGCTTGTTTTTTGTTTGTTGTTAATTATATTTTAGGTTTCCACATTCATTAAATATATGATTACTTTGGAAAATAACTATATTCTATTTTTCTTTTTTAGCAAAATAGATATAATAAATTCATTAGGAGGATATTTACATGGGAAGAAAATCTATCAAAGAAGATAAAAGTATATATTTCAAAGCTCGCGAAGATGCGGGCCTCACAAGAGCTCAGGCCAGCGAATTGATTGGTTCAATGTCAGAAAGCCGACTTGAGAAAATAGAAACTGGCAAAACCTCCATATATCCAGAGGATGTTGTGGATTTGGCTACGGCATATAAGCGTCAGGATTTGTGCAACTATTACTGCACACATGAATGCCGCATTGGCCAGGAAACTGTTCCTGAAGTGAAGGTAGCTTCATTGCCTGAAATCGTATTAGGAATGCTTTCAGCCCTTAATTCACTTAACAACCAAAAGGATAGACTCATCGATATCACCGCAGATGGTGTCATTTCAGATGATGAGATTGAGGACTTTGTTGCCATTCAAAAGCAGCTTGACCAGATTGATTCAACTGTAGAATCACTTAAGCTGTGGGTTTCCAGCATGATTGCTGATGGTAAAATCGATAAAAATAAACTAGAGCAATATTAGATTTAATAATTTGTTCGATTTACAGGAATGTCTGTTCGGGTGTAATATAATTTTGCAAAAGCAAACATATTTTCGACCGAAGGAGAATTGGCCTATGGAGCCTACAAATACCATTACAGACAACCTGATAGCCCCCAAATGCTACATCGCCATAGATATGAAGTCATTCTATGCTTCTGTTGAATGCGTAGCCAGAGGGCTGGACCCACTTAAAGCTAACCTGTTGGTAGCTGATGCCACCAGAACGGACCAAACCATCTGCCTGGCTGTATCACCTGCCCTTAAATCCATTGGTGTTCCCAGCAGGCCCAGACTTTTCGAGGCCAAACGAGCCATCCAGCTATACGAAAGGGCCCACAACACAAAGGTCTTTTACATCACCGCCGTCCCACGCATGGCTGAATACGAAAAGGTATCTGCCAGGATTTATGGAATCTTTCTTAAATATGTTGCCCCTGAAGATATTCACGTGTACAGCATCGACGAAAGCTTCATAGATTGCACCCCATATCTTCATCTATATGAAAGTGAGGCTATTAAAACCCACCAATCCCCTGCCCACGTTATGGCTATGACCATGATTAGAGATGTCCTTAAACAAACCGGCATCACCGCCACAGTTGGTATAGGGACCAACATATATCTGGCCAAGGTTGCCATGGACATAGTGGCCAAAAAGTCCCCGGCAGACAAGGATGGTGTGCGAATCGCCGCCCTCACAGAGGAATCATATTGCAAACTGCTATGGCCACACAAGCCCCTCACCGATTTTTGGCAAATAGGCAGTGGCAAAGCCCGCCGCTTGCAGAACAATATGATGTTCACTATGGGAGATGTTGCAGAACGCTCTCAAATAAACGAAGAATGGTTTTACAAAACCTTTGGAATAGACGCAGAAATCCTAATCGACCACGCCTGGGGCATAGAGCCTGTCACCATGCAGCATATCAAAAACTACAAATCCGACAATCATTCTTGCACCGTTCTTAAAGAAATGATTGATATCCTATGCTGCGACATGTACAAAAAAAATCTTGTATCCTCAAAATTCACCTGGTGGGTTAGCTATGATTACAAAAGCCTGGAATACTGCCCTCATTACAGTGGGCCTTTGGCCATAGACTGGTACGGGCGACTTCATCCTGCCCATTCCACTGGCACTGTTAATCTGCGCACCGCCACTAATACGCCTAAACTAATAATCGACGCCATAATGCAGGATGTAATTAAAAAATGCGACCACAGCATCCTGTTTCGCAGGCTTGGAATCTGCGCCTGCAACGTGGTTGACGAAGGCGGATTTTACCAAATGGATTTATTTACTGATTACGATGCACTAAACAAAGAAAATCAATTGCATGGCGCGTTGCTTACGGTTCGTAACAGATATGGTGCCAACGCCATGCTTAAAGGAATTAATTTTCTAGATGGAGCAACCACCAGGGAAAGAAATATGCAGATAGGTGGTCACAGGGCTTAACCCCCTAAGAAAAACCTGTTGGTTTATTTCCCAATATTTGATATATTTTTATATGTATAATTTAATAGTATTGTGTATTTTCATAATACTATAATCTATTTAACGGAGGAATTAATTATGAAAAAGATGACATTAGTATTAGCTTTAGCACTCAGTCTTTCGCTGGTAGGCTGTGGACAGACAGAGGCACCAGCCTCTTCAGAAGCCGACCAGACAGTTGAAACCACAGAGTCTACTGAAACACTTAACACTGAAGATTCAACAGAAGCTTCTGATTCTACTGTAACAGAGGAAGCTGAAGAGGATGATGGTTCTTACTGGTTAAGTGGTTATCTATTGTCTTCTGAAAAAGACAAATCTGGCGAGCCAGATGAAAATGGTAATCCTCAGCCAATCGTCTATGTAGCTAAGATTGACGGCGATAGCTTTATTGTCGAAGGTGCTACTAATATGAGACAAAAAGAAAGCGACGA
>CACYLQ010000159.1 GCA_902775195.1 uncultured Pseudobutyrivibrio sp. | reverse complement strand
GATAATACTGCAATGTACTATCAGCATTTTGTTACATTCGGCATCAAGGAGCACCGTACCCTCGGCGGCTTCCCTGCTGAAAACATCCTCCCAGGCGGCACTAAGAAGGTAGCGGCTAGCGGTGGTTCTTCTGGCGGAAGCTCTGGCGGCGGTAGTGCAAGCTCTGGTGGCTCTTCAAGTGGTGCCGTAACACCAGGTTCTGGATTGCCTACAAATGTAGCACATAATGAGAAGGCTGTTGCTTCGGCAAATGCACAAGTTACCGCAGCATTGGCTGATGTTCCAGCTGAAGGTCTTTCTAAGACTGCTAAAGATGAATTGGTTGCAAGCGCACAGTCTACTCTTAAGGCTGCACAGGATGTGAATACTAGAGCACAAGCAAATCTTGCAACAGCAACGGAAGAAAAGACTAATGCAGATAAAGCATTAGTTAGAGCAGAAGATGCAGTTGCAAATAGTAAGACAGAAGGTGTAAAGAAATTTGTAGCTAGCCAGCCTAATGTAGCTGCGGTAGCTACTGCTCAAGGAAATTATTACGAAGCATTAGAAGCCCTAGAAGAAGCAAAAGCTAATCAGGAAGCAAAGGCTACAGCGTTAGTAAATGCACAGGCAGCAGCAAAGACTGCTCAGGCTGATTACAACACTGCACTCCAGAATGCAAAGGATACTTATGTAGCAGTAAGTGGTAATCCTTCATCTTATATTGCTGATAAGAAATATGATGATGTTGTTGATGCTTTGGATGATTTAGCTGGTTCTAAAACTGCAGAGCAGAATAAGACAGCAGTAGAAGCATTTGCTGCAAAGGATAAGAATAATAAAGACCTTGCTATTATCGATGAAGATGGTAAGGTAGATAGCGCAAATTACCAGGAAGCTATTAAGAAGGCTACTAATGAAGCTAAGGAAACCGTATTGGCTACATATCAGAAGCAGTATCTTAATGATATATTATCTGCTAATAGTTCATATGGTGCTGCAGATGATGCTGAACTCACACCTGAAGCAAAGAAAAAGTTGGAGCAGTATGGTGTTACAGTAAATGCGGCATGGAAAAAGGATGCAAAGGGTAGCTTGGATGACCTTGATGGAGTTGATCCCGAAAAACTTGCCACATTGACTTCATCTACTATTGCTACAGCAGGCACTAAGGTAAATGAAAAAACAATTACAGTAGCAGAGAATACTGCTGTTAAACAGGCAACAGATGAAATTGATGACGCTATTGACAAATATAATGCTGCTGTAAGTAAGGAATCATTAGTAGATGCTGAGGATGCATTAAATAATACTACTACTGGTGCATTAAAGAAATTAACAACAGCTGAAGAAGATAAAAAAACAGCCGATACTGCAGTAGTAAATGCAGAAAAAGATGTTACAACAGCAGATAAGGCTGTTAAGACAGCAGAAGAAGCTAGAGATGAGGCATATGCAGATGAAGGCGTGGCTGGAAATGCAGAGCTTGCGGTTCGTGACGCTGCCCAGGCCACAGCGGCTAAGGAAGCTTATGAGCTTGAAAAGGCTACAGCGGCTGCTACTGCAGCACAGAATGCCGAGGATGCTGCTTATACTAACTATGACAGCGCAACAAAGGTTAAAGAAAAAGCTGATTAATGTAGGCTATTTGTTGTGACCCCATAACGAAATCATTATAGGGGTATAATTGTTTCGTGTCTTATATAATTGTCACACGGTAGTGGTGACGCAGGATTGGGGCTTTGGCGAAAGCTGAAGTAAACTTTCATACCAATACTAATTCCTTTATAGTGGGGCGCCCTTCGGGGCGCTCTTGCTTTATGTGTATATATAAATAGGCATACTTCCAGCGCATCCTCCTCTGGCTGTCACCCTGCTTTCTGTATGGATTCTGTCACAGAAACTCCAGGAAATCCCAGAAGCACTTCAACGCTGTGACAGAAATCCAATCCATAGAGCCATTTCCTGTCACAAAAAAATCTATAAATCCCATAAATACATCTATGCTGTGACAGAAAAAGAACAAATTCATCAAAACTCTGTCACAGCTATTGCCACAAATTCAGAAAAACCATTGCCTCTGTGACAGAATCATGCCCGAAATCCTCGAATCCTGTCACACAGATTCAAAGAAACATTATAAATTCGTACAGCCTGTGACAGAAATGGCACTAGTTCACCTGATTACTGTCACACAGTCAACTACAAATGCAATTAACTCGTTATCTTTGTGCCACTATCCACTGTAAAAATCTCATATTCCATCACATGCTATGTCATTCATCCCTATAGTCATCCCCAAAGCCTAGATACTTAGATAAATAGGCATACATCCCGTGCATCCATTCCTCTGTTACCACTGTAAAATAAAAGCAAAAGCACGCACCAGAGCCAAAGTATTCCCAATGCGTGTCCTAATCAGCTGCCTCATACACGCATGAGAGCAAGAAAGAGCCTGGTGCGTGCCGTAGGCCGTAGTTACATACACGCAGGAAAGCGAAAGTCATCTCAGTGCGTGTCGCAAGCGTCCTATCCCGACACGCAGGAGAGCAAGAATCACCCATGTGCGTGTCATAAGTAACTAATCCATACACGCACGAGAACGAAGCCTATCCATCTGCGTGCTTATGCCTGGTCTCTTAATAAGTTAATCACTTCACAATTCCTTAGCTACACATATAAATAGGCATAACTACTGTGCATCGTGCCGCTGGCTAGAAAAAATAAAAAATGCAGAATTGCCATACTTGAAGGTAATTCTGCATTGTTTAAATTAGCTAGCCTTTGGCTCACCGTATACTCTTTTCATAGATTCATATGAAATGACCCATTGTTTTCCAAATTTACATACATCAATTCCTAGAATGAACTTTCCGTACATAATGGCATGCCTGAGGGTACTTTCGTTTAATCCCCACATTTCAGTGGCATCTCGTAGTGCCATAAGTCCATCAAAAGGAGAATTAATTTTCACACCATTTTCCCATAGTTCATCACATGAAATATCTAGCTCATCATTCCATACTATGCCGTATCCTCCAATATCAATTTTTGCACTTTTGAATAAAGTGGCATTAGCAATCAGCTCATTGAACATCGGATATTTTTCAGCGAGTGCTTTAATATCGTATAGTTTTCGTTGACCTTCATCGTATAGTTTTCGTTGACCTTCGACGAACAAGACATTTAATTTATAATCATCAGTGACTTGAATATCTTTAATTTTATGAAACATAAACGCCTCCTATTCTAATGGGGGGATTTTTACAAATTCTTGTGTCTCCCATATTTTCAGTAATTCATTTCGGTGTAAAGAAGTCCATTTAAGTACTAATTGAAGTACGCGTAAAGGTAAATCACCTTCTATAACTTCGTTTTTTTGAAAATCAATAGCTGCAATCTGATCACCATAAATAGCGTGAATATGTGGTGGATTGTGTTCACTAGAAAGAAAATACATTCTAATCACAATACCATAAAATCTTGATATAACTGGCATAACATTACTCCTTGTCAATATTATATCACGGTATCGTGAAATTACAATTGATATATATAGAGATTTTGCTATCTCTGTCATAAAAGATAATAGGCATAACCACCGCGTATCGTGCCGCTGGCTGTTCACATTTGTATGCTGAAAAGATAAAGTATGACAAATGTGGCTATATCCCACAGTCATACTCCGTATCCATGCATTCAAGGGCTATATCACATTTTTAAGTATGACTTTTGGCGAAATCTAAGAAAATATACGCAAAATGACTGATGGAGGTACGCTTTATCTTCATTCAGAGTATGACACCATAGAAATAAGCAAAAAGTCATACTTAAAACTATACAAAATGCCACAATCCAACAATTTTCAAGTATGACAACATCAGAATCCTCATGTAGTCATACTCCAAACACAACCTGCCACAAATATGCACCGCATCCCACCAACCTGCAGCCAAGCAAGATACTAAAGACAATAGGCATAACCACCGTGCATCGTACCGCTGGCTGTCAACAAAAGTATAAGAAGAAAAGGAAACTCCAATTTTATACGCGAAATCCAAGAATTAACGTGCTTAAAGAAGAAAAAAGTATAAGAATCAAGCGGTATTACAGGTCTTATACTTTTTACATGCTGCAGAAAGCCTTTATAGCTATAAAAAAGTATAGAATCAGCAAAACCCGTTCTGTATATACTTTTGAAAAAGCTAATCAAAGCTATAAGGCAAAAATAAGTATAAAATCTTAGATAGCGGTTGAATCTTATACTTATCGCGGCAAGCACCCAAGAATAGTATAACGCTACCACAAGGGATAATAGGCATAACCACCGTGTATCGTACCGCTGGCTGGCACCCTGGGTAAGCAAAGGAAATGCAGGAGCCAAAACAATGGCAGAAGATGATATAATTAGGCTAAGGCAAAAGAAAAGGAGAGAAGCGCATGACATTTACAACACTGTGTTATTTGATAAAGGACAATAAGTATTTAATGTTGCATCGCACTAAGAAGGAGCATGATATTAACGCGGGGAAATATATAGGTGTTGGTGGTCATGTGGAAGAGGGGGAGTCTCCAGCGGATTGCATAAAGCGAGAGATATTTGAAGAGACTGGGCTGACCGCGGGAAAGGTTACTGCCAGAGGATTCATTACTTTTGTTATGGGAGATGTGACTGAACATACTATGCTTTACACTTGTGATGATTTTACGGGAGAGGTGAAAGCTGACTGCAATGAAGGTGAATTAGTGTGGGTTGATATAGATAAGGTGACAGAACTTAACCTTTGGGAAGGTGATAAAGTATTCCTTGAAAAATTAAATTCAAAAAAAGATTATTTTACTGTTAAGCTAATTTATGATGCTGCCGATAATCTAATCGGTGTGGTTAATGAATAATATTTCCTGTGTGACACTTATGTGACAAACGAGATGTTATTATTCTTTCAGAAACAATAAATAATGCATATTTTTGGAGGGAATTAAAAATGGTTGTAGGACAGATCATCAATTGCAGTACAGTAGATGAAGTTATTAGAAAGGCATTTGAGCTTAAGGATAAGGGAATAATGACAGAATTTATATCCTGCTGTCGACTAAGAGTTGTTTGCATAGGATAAAGTCGGGGCTGTTCGAAAACAGCCCCATTTATTTTTATAGAAGGATGAAGTTTAATGAGTTACCAATTGAACCGGAACCGTTAAGTCCGAATGTAGCGTTGCCGTTAGCGCCGATTGTGCTATTCCATGTCTCAGGAGTGAATACGTAGTATTCGCCTTCTTCAGCGACCTTTACACACCAGCAATTGTCAACAGTAAGATCAGATTTCTTAATCTTTAAAGTCCAGTTATTTACTGTAGTTGTAGAATTGTTTACAACCTTGAAGTTTACAGTGTAACCAGATCCCCAGCTATTGATTTCATACTGAAGACCTAATTCTGACTCAGCAGGAGTAGGATCTACAGGAGTAGGATCAACAGGAGTAGGATCAACAGGAGTTGGGTCTACAGGAGTAGGATCAACTGGTGTAGGGTCTACAGGTGTTGGCTCTGGCTTTGTTGGAGGAGCCATTACCTTCCATGAATCTAAGTAAACTGTTGCGCCCTTAAGTGTTGATACGAAATAAAGGTCATGCTTTCCTTCGATACCAGAAGCAACCTTAACAGTCTTTGTTGAAAAATCACCAGCGTTTAATTTAACGTTTGAAACTACCTGGCCCTCTGGGCTGTCTAAACGAACTTCAAGAACAGCAAGCTTTGAAGCTTTAGCTGTAACAATAAAAGCTGCAAGTCCGTCAGCGAAATCTACATTCTTAACAGCAGCATAGCCGTTAGAACGAATCATAGCGCATCTTGTGTTGTCAACTGTGATAGCAACAGCGCCCTTCATTTCCTGAGAGTTTTCACCTTCAACTGTTGAATAAGGATTAACTACATCTGGGAGAATTGTAGGGTCTGCAGGTGTAGGATTGCTTGGGTCTACTACAGGAGTAGGGTCTGGAGTAACTGGCTGCTGACCAGGAGGAAGGAGAGCTTTCCAAGAATCGATATCTGTTTTTCCAATCTTACCTACAAAGTATAATGTATGATGACCTTCGACCTTCTTTGCAGAAGCAGAAACCTGCTTGAAGGCACCATTTGTGTTTCCAACTCTGAATGTGCTGATAACTTCACCATCAGCTTTGTCCAGACGTACTTCGAACATTGTAGGTGCGTATGTACGAACATTTGCTGTAAGTGAAACAACACCTGAAGTAAATTCAAGTGGCACAGTAGAGAATGAATCACCACTCTCTAATCCTGAAATGTATTTTACGTTGCCTTCAGTAGCAACATCCACACCAGTTTTTGTAGCTGTTACTTCAGCTTCAAGTGTAGAGTAAGGGCTGATTTTTGGTACGGCGAAAGCTGTAAGACTTGTTACAGAAGACGCCATAAGTCCAAGTGCTAAAGAAGCACTTAGAATGCCTTTATGTAATTTTTTCATAGGATAAACCCTCCATTCATGTTCTTAATCGTTTTCGAGCTCGAGCAAGAATATCGTAACAACTATGTAACAAAATGGCTTTGCAATAGTTGCGATTTAACTATCAAAAATTGCTGTAAATATACAAAAAAATAGTATTGAGTAATAATAAACAAAAGAGTATTATAAAGAATATATAATATTACTTAATATAGGGATAACTTTTTTCGTGTGACATATATGTGACGGATTAAATGTTATTCTATTTTTGACAACAAAGATAAAAGTAATTTTAGGAGGTATGAAGAAAATGGTAGTGGGACAAATTATTAATTGCTGTACAGTTGACGAGGTTATCAGAAAGGCTTTCGAGCTTAAGACTCAGGGGATAATTACTGAATTTGTTGAAAACAATGCATTACGCGTCGTAGCTGTAAACTAAGTGAACAATTATTAAAAAGCTCCTGTTACGGCAACAAGCATTATATTTCTACGCTCAGCTTAGAATGCTTCGCTTAAGAAATATAATAGCTTGTTACCTACAGGAGCTTTTTTATTTATTATTTAACTGTATTAATCATCTAAGTCGTTAGAAGACATTTCAAGTACAGTACGCTTACGAGCCATCTCGTCAGATTCAAGATATTCATCGTAAGTTGTCATCTTATCAATCATCTGTCCGTTAGGAAGAATTTCGATAATACGGTTAGCTGTAGTCTGTACGATTTCGTGGTCACGAGAAGAG
>CACYLQ010000158.1 GCA_902775195.1 uncultured Pseudobutyrivibrio sp. | reverse complement strand
TCAAAGATTCTTACTAGGCAATGATTTTCAAAATCAAGTTTTGAAAATCCTTACCATTTAATAAAGGTTTTTGTTTCGTCTTAGAAACTAAATGAATTTGAAGGATACATGTTTTAAAAACTTGTATTAATTCAAGGTTTGTTTCACTGTTCAGTTATCAATCTTCGTTTGTTTTGCTCTGTGTGACTTGCTGTCCCTCAGTGCTCGATTATAATATCACCTATATCCTCAGTTGTAAACCCCTTTTTTGCTTATTTCTTAAAGTAAATCTATTCGCCGTTTTAGGGCTAATTGTTAGAATTGTACAAACTGTATATTCAACTTTTGTTTTACGGCGAAATATATCAAATGTTACCTATTATTAAGAAAAAGGCAACCACTCTACTGAGTGATTGCCTTTCCTGACCTAGCGCAGACTAGGTATGTCCTAATTAACCAATTATCTCTTGATTAATATGGTGTACATAATATATATCGGTTTATAATCGAAATAGTGAATACAGATTTAAAGTTTTTATTCATGTAATTCTAATGGCAGATTATCTGGGTCAAAGAAGAATGTCATTTTCTTGTTTGTAAATTCATCTGTCCTAATAGGTTCGCAGGATATGCCCATATCATTAAGCTCTGTCACTATCTTTTCGATATCATCTACTTTAAATGCTAAATGACGAAGACCGCATGCCTCTGGAAAGGATGGTCTTTTGGGTGGATTCTTAGGGGCGAATATCTCTAGTTCAGTTGTATCGTTTACCTTTAAATCCAACTTCCAATCATCTTTTTGTGGTCTGTAATTTTCTCTTATAATTTCAAACCCAAGCTTATTTACGTAGAAGTCCTTTGATTTTTCGTAATCAGAAACAATAATAGCGATGTGATGTATAGCTGATAACTTCATTTATTAATCCTATTCTTTCTATAAAAATAAACTACATCCAATTATAATCCCCGCCAGTAACGGCAAGTGAAAGTAACGCGTCCATTCGCTCTACCTCTTCTTCACCCTGTACTACTGAAATAAGCTTTGCTGTCTCAGTAGCAACCGGCATTTCCTCATCAGGGCCAATTTCCATATTTGGCTGTTCGCCGCAGTAAGGGCAAACCAGTGTTGGTCCAACCTGAACTGATAAAAATCTGTTTGCACACTCTTTGCATTCATAAAATCCTGCCAGAGTTGTGCCATCTGGTACATAGTACATATCTATACCTCCAATAATAGTTTTCTTTCGCAATAATAGATTCAGTATAACATAGAGAAGGTGATTGTTGAAAAATAATATCAAGGTTGATATAATAATTTTGCTACATTTAGTTGTACGCAACTTATATACAATTGAGGTAATTAATTATGGAAAAAGAATTTGATATTCAAGCATACATGACAGCAGGCGTGGAACGTGTAGTTAAAGATTCTCTACGTGCCACACTAAAAGACCCAAAGGAAAGCATTTTCATGGGAAAATTTGCACTTGCTACAAAGAAGGCTTCTGATATTAGAAAGCAATTTGAAGCAGATGGACTTCACGTACCACCATTTCTCATCGCTTCTATTACTAGTAATTGTAATCTTCATTGTGCTGGCTGCTATTCCAGACAAAATGAAGCAACAAAGGATTGTGAGCCTGTGAATCAGCTTACAGATGAACAGTGGCTTCAGATATTTGACGAAGCAGAGGCTCTTGGAATCAGCTTTATCCTTTTAGCCGGTGGCGAACCTCTTCTTAGAAAGGGTGTAATCAAGGCTGCCGCTACAAAGCCAAATATCCTCTTCCCAATATTTACAAATGGTGTATTCATCAGCGATGAATACTTTGATATGTTCGATAAAAACAGAAATCTCGTTCCAATTATGAGTATTGAAGGCCACAAGGAAACCACCGACGCAAGACGTGGTGAAGGTATATACGATAAACTAATTTCCAACATGGAAACCTTTAAGAAAAATGGTCAGATTTTTGGTAATTCAGTAACGGTTACTACAGAAAACTTTGAGGATGTTCTATCGGATGATTTTGTTTCGATGCTTCAGGGTTATGGCTGTAAGGCGGTTATTTATGTGGAATATGTTCCTGTGTCTGAAGATAGCAAGGATTTAGCTTTATCTGAGGCTCAGGAGGAACAGCTTAGAACAAGAATTAGCCAGTTGCGTGAACAGTATGAAGATATGGTATTTATCTCCTTCCCAGGAGACGAAAAATCTTCAGGAGGTTGTGTTGCGGCAGGACGCGGATTCTTCCATATCAACTCAAATGGAGGCGCGGAGCCATGTCCATTTTCTCCATATTCAGATACAAATGTAATTGATTTAGGTCTTAAGGGCGCAATCGCTTCTAGACTATTTAAAATCCTTCAAGCTGGTGATATTCTAAAGGATGATCACGTTGGTGGATGTGTTTTATTTGAGAAAAAAGACCAGGTAGAGGCAATCTTACAAGAGGCCTAAAATACAGAAGAGACTGCATTAGCAGCCTCTTCTTTTTTTCTAATTAACTTCTAAACCCACTTATTAATGAGCATTGGGTATAAGGCAACAGCAAATAACATCATCAGACATCTTGCTACAAAGCTACCCCAGTTGTCTCCAAACATTCCACAGAAAATGGCGCTACCCATGAATTCCTTCCAAGATAATACGATAACTACTCCAATGAAACCAAGCATTGGTAGATTCTTTTCTGTTTCTGGAATCTCATAATGAATATAATGTCTTTCAAGGAAGCTGCCAAGTACAAAACCAAGAAACAAACCTGCTGATTTGAAGGTATCCTTCATCATCTTGTGTGGGTCAACAAGGAGCTGTCCATCTACGTAATCCATTGGATATGGCTTTACCTGGATATAAATAAGTACTGCGATGACAAGGACTATTCCTGCTATTGTAAGGATATCCTTGGCTTTTTCGTTGCCTTCAAGCTTGTCTTGAACCTTCGCAATAATGAACATAAGAATGGCTGTTGCGCCAAAGCCTACGGCAACATCCTGAGGTGTATGAACGCCTAGGAAGTTTCTAGAAAAGCCTGTGAGAACAAGTAATACGATACATATTACTGAAACCCATCTACGTTTGTTCCACTGCCATACGGCTGTGCCACCATAATGTATAGTGGCATTTGTGGTGTGTCCACTAGGGAATGAATACCCTGTAGCTGCCACCTTTGAATCACCTGCAGGCTCGATTAAATCAGACCTAATCCATGGTCTATAAGCGCAGGCTGTCAGCTTGATGACACCATTAAGAAGTTCTCCACCACTATACCATGCCAAAAAGCGATAGCCCCATTTTTTACTAACACACCAATAAACAAAGAATGGAAGCATTGGCATAACGTCAACTGCTATCTTTGAAAGTGCGTTAAAAAACTCGTCAAAAACTCCTCCTGTTGCATTTCTTAGTTCCTGCAACAACAATAAATACTGAATGTCAAACTGCATAACTCTATCCTCCCGTTAATAAGTATTTTTTACATTTCTACATAATACATTAATATTGTCCAAAAATACTCATTTTCACAAAAATATCATATATATTAAAAAGCTCCCAAAATTTTGGGAGCCTGCTTTACAATCATGTTATGAACAATTTGCCTTTTTTATAATCATGCTTTCTGAGTTAATCATTCTAGATTCCTGAGAATGGGTATCTTCAGTTGTCTTTTTGTAACCTGGAAAACATTTACAAATCGAATCAAAATCCATTTCATTCTTTAATAACAATTGTAATGCCTTTAAGTCTTGTGCTTTCATGTCTCGTCTTATTTCCTCCCCGTTGTTCTTCTTTCCGAAAAACACCACGGAGTACAGTGTATCAATAGACTGTGAAAAAGTTATGTACATTCTTTATAAAAAATATGATTCTTTTCCACAAATAGGCTCTTTTACCATTCTATATCGACAGTTTTGCCCTCACGTGAACGCAAACCTATTATCTTCCCTGATTTCCACTGTTTTGGAAGAGCTGGAAGCAATACATCTTCACCCTCATGACTTTGAAGTAGCATCTCTGCAATACCTGATACCAAACCAAAATTTCCATCTATTTGGAAAGGTGGATGATTATCAAAAAGATT
>CACYLQ010000157.1 GCA_902775195.1 uncultured Pseudobutyrivibrio sp. | reverse complement strand
TTTACTTATAAAGAGTGCACGTCTTCAAAAGGGATATACACAAACAGAATTAGGGGATATTTTAGGGGTATCAAATAAAGCGATATCACGCTGGGAAAACGGTGATAGTTTTCCGGATGTAGGGATTCTAGAAGATTTATCTAATTGTCTTGATATCAGTATCGAAAAGCTTGTTAGTGGAGAATCTTCTGAGGATAAAGAAGAAGCACTTTCAGAGTTATTAAGGATAGTCAAAATACAGGCAAGAGATTCGGTCAGAAGAAAAATAGATATAATTTCAAATATAATAATCTTAATTATTATTTTAATACGGTTTTATTTTGCTTTTGTTTCAGGAAAGGGCTACAGTTGGAATTTATTGTGTTCCTAGTGATTTGCAATTTGATATTGATTGGAAGTACCACTAGAAAAAGTCTGGTGTGTGAGGATAAAAGAGATAATCAGTATAAAATCATTAGTCTAATTACATTGTTATTATTCGTAGCGAGTGTAGTTATCATGATTGTAGCAGTTTATTATTTAGATTTGCTAGTTGTTTATGTTGCACCTGAGAATTATGGACCGCTTCTTTCAAAAATATTGGGCAGTATTACATTAGCTAGTATAGGATTATTTGAATATGAATGGTATAAATTAAAACATATGAAAATAGTATCTGCTTCGGCAGTCTTTGTAAGCGTAGCAAATGTATTTTTATGTATTTCTTATAGAGAATGGATGGGTTCATTAGTAACTTATGAAGATGCATTGCAATCAATAGGTGTTTTATCTATATCAATATTTATAGTTTTGATAATAACGATGGTTGTTATGAAGTACATACAAAAATATGGTAATTTGTAAGTAAAATAGGATTTTAAGTAAAGATATATACAGTGCAGCATAATTATGCTACAATAAAGTCAAATAAGGAGGTAGTTATTATGCCAACAATTATGCCTATACGAGATTTAAGAAATACAAGTGAAATATCAGAAATTGCACATAGACAAAAGGAGCCTATTTTTATCACTAAAAATGGATATAGTGATCTTGTGGTTATGAGTGCAGAATTGTACGAGAAGTTTGCAAGAGAAAATCGAATAGATCAGGCTATTTTTGAAGCAGAGCAGGAGTTTGCTGAAATAGGTAAGACAGTAGATGCAAAGGAAGCATTTGCAGAATTGGAGAAAAAGTATTTTGAATAAGTATACTGTGGAATTAATGCCAAGAGCTTATAGGGATATTGAGGAAATATATGCTTATATTGCTTATGAAAAGTTGTCTCCTGAAAATGCAAAAGGACAGATTGATAGAATAAAGGAAGCTATACTTGGACTCGATACATTGCCTGAATCTCATCAAGATAGGATTACCGGTAGATATGCAGGTAAAGGATATAAACAACTAATAGTTGATAATTATATTGCTATATTTAGAATTGATGAAGAAAAGATGAGAGTACTAGTGGTGACTGTGCAGTATCAAGGAAGAAATATTTAATAAATCTTGGTTTAACCTAAGGTTTAACTTAAAAATGCAGATGCTACAAATACATTTCTTTTAGTATTTTATGGGGCCGAGAAACTGTTCGAGCCTCCTCAGCCCCAGCAATGAAAAAACTATTGGCTAGAATGGCAAGATATGAAATAGTATAGATGCTTCGCTTTTACAAGGTATGTAGGATTTTTTTTACATTCAATATCTTCTAAGATTCAAATCTAACTATAATATATTCAGAGATCTAGAGAAATCTAGGTCTCTATTTTTATATAAAAAGATAATACACATATTCTGTGGCTTTTCACAAATATTTAACAAAATGCAACATTATATCGATTGACAGAAATTGCAATGGGGGGGGGGTATTATATAACGCAGAGTTAAACAATTTTAATTCGGAGGTTTAAGAAAGATTTATGAAGAAGAACATTATTAGAACATTTTTAGCGGCAGCTATTGTTGCTACAACAGTATTAACAACAGGTATTTCAGTGCAGGCAGCTGAGACAACTACAGTTCAGACACTAAACAAGTCAGTTATCGCTCAGGTTTTTGACGCTACATATTATGCTGAGCATAATCCAGACGTAGTAGCAGTAGTTGGAACAGGTGCAGACGCTTTACTTAACCATTATATGACAGCTGGTATCTTGGAAGGTCGTGATGCTTCAGCTACATTCAATGCTTCAGTTTATGCACTTGTAAATACAGATCTTGCTGCTGTATATGGTGATAATGTAGAAGCTTATGTTGAACATTATGTAACTTGTGGCTTAAAGGAAGGTAGAATTGCTTCAGTTTCTGCTCTTTCTACCGCTGATGCTAATACAAAGAAGGCAGTTGCAGCTACACTTTCAACAATGAATACAGAGTTTACAGCAGCAGCTAATGGTTTAGAGGCCGAAATGACAGCTCCTGCAATCGCTGTTAAGTATGTATTTGGTGATGCTGTAACACTTGGCAATACAACTCTTAAGGTTGGCGAGACATATGCCCTTGGTACTGCTAATCCTAATATGTCAGGATATGGTGACTTTATTGAAGTGCGAGCTAATCCAGCAACAGCTGAGGGTTATTCTTTGAACTATTACTTCAAGAATCCATTGCTTGATGCTGTAACAGCTTATGCTACATCACTCGGTACAAACGTTATTACAAAGGAAATGCACGAGACAGTAGTTGCTAATAATCCAAGCCTTGCTGCTTATGATAATGGTGGCTGGTCAGGCTCAAGCTCAGCTACAAATATTTTTGATACTAGTGATGAGGGACAGAGCGTTATGGAAGCTCGTGGCTGGTAAAATCTAATTATGTATATTTCTAAGAGATCTAGAGAAATCTAGGTCTCTTTTTTATACATTCATAATATGTAATGTCCTATATAAGAAGTAGCAATAAGTTTCTAAAAGGAGTAGATAAATGAATAGATTATTTAGGACATTATGTGTGATAGGATTAACTGGAGCAATCGTTAATGCAGGCGAATACTCAATTGGAGCAGCAGCGAGCTATATTGTTACGAATGGAGAAAGAGCTGTGCGTAGAGCAGCAGATCAGGATGAAAAAGAAAGACGTATGCAGAAGAGCGCTAGGTATACTTAATGGTATAGGCATCTTATCGTTATACGCAGTGTTGTTATTTAAAATTAAAAGTTATAAATACTTGCCAGATGGAAAAATACATAGTATACTACAACGGTTTTATATGCGTTTTATTTTTGGAGGAATTGATTAAATGAAAAAGAAAATTTCTATGTTAGCTATTGCAGCTACAGTTACTGTTACTACTTTGCTTGGAACAAGCACTACAGCATTTGCTAAGGAAGGTGCTGCCGGCGTTACAGCATTTTCTGTTGAGGAACAGAAGATGATGCGTCAAGTATTTGATGCAAAGTATTACGCACAGGCTTATCCAGATGTAGTTAGTGTTTTAGGTAATGATGAGAACAAGCTTTTTGCTCATTATCTTTCAGCTGGAATCTTTGAAGGTAGAAATGCTTCTGCTACATTCAATGCAGATGCTTATGCTTCAGCTAATCCAGATCTTGTAGCTGTTTATGATACAACAAACAATGCACATGATTTAGTTAATTATGTATTCCATTATTTAGTATGTGGCAAGACAGAAGGACGTGTTGCTACTATAGCAGATGCAGCTCAGAAAGGTATTGCTGTAACATCCGTTATGTATCCTGAAAAGACAATTGCTGCACCAGCAACTGTTGGCACCAGTTATGTAGCACCTTCTAGCAGTAACGCTAGCTATGTAGCACCATCTAATGGCGGCAATTATGTAGCACCAAACTATGTGTCTTCTAGTCAACCGGCTGTAAGTGCACCAACATCAACACCAGCACCTGCTCCAGCTCCAGATTCAAACCCATATACTGGGAGAGGATCAGAATATGAAGCTATTGCTCAGTGGAATGCAGAAAGCGAAAGATATTATTAAAATTCAATGCAAAAAGAGCTCTATATAAGAGCTCTCAGAGTGTAGACAAAGAGGATGCTGCAAAACTGAGTTTTGCAGCATCCTTTCCTTTTTTCTAAGATTCTATTTTGATTTTTGTATAAAAAGGCCTTTCTTTAGGCCATTTTCAATTCCCATTCTTGCTGTATCTTTGCTAATTTTTTTAAAT
>CACYLQ010000156.1 GCA_902775195.1 uncultured Pseudobutyrivibrio sp. | reverse complement strand
TGGCATCCTGTCCACGATATTAAGATATGGATTATCAATTCTATTAACTAATTTTCCATCTTCTGATGCCAGCTCCTTATATGCTGAATTCGGTAATTCAAAATCTATTATTGAAGTTTTTTGAGCCTCCAAAATCCTCTCATATGCTTCGTCCAATTCGGTTCTTGTCTGCTCTAATTCTTCTTCATACTCAGCATTTTTATCTGTCAGCTTCTGAATCGCCTTCTTCAACTCCTCTATGCTTGAATTCAATGTACTAATAGTTGAATTCTGGCTTGAAACCTTTTGTTCTAGTTCCTTAGCCTTCTTTTCATATGAAGAAGATGAATTCGACGAAGATGATGACGTATTGTTTTTGTTGCTTGTATTTTGTGTAGTTTGCGTTGTTTGTTGTGTAGTCTGTTGAGTAGTTGTTTGCTGTGTGTTTTGCTGTGTAGCTGTTGACTGTGAAGTGGTTGTGCTTGATGATGTGCTACTGCTTGAGCTACTACGGTTGCTACTAGAAGAAGACGATGATGAGCTTCTTCCAGAAGAACCAGTTGAACCTGTTGAACCAGTTGCAGAACCACTACTTACAGCAGATTGCTCAGTATTTGTGTTTGTCTGTGCTGCTTTTTCTTCACCAAATGATTTATCTGCACCCTGGTCAATAGTTACTGCCGAACCCTCTGGGTCAGTTACCTCCAAAGCCATTGCTGTGTTGTTATGAACATTTGTCACCAAATCCCCATTTAAAACAGCCAGTGTTGATTCTTCAGCTCCTGCTTCCATATATAATTCCGCAGAGCCATATAGCTGCATGTTCAAAGGAACCGAACTCTTAACAACTGAACCTGTAGCTCCAGCCTGTAGGTTAACATTAAGCTTCTGGGCACCTAATCCTGAAAGACTAAGATTCGTCTTGCTATACATATCCAGTCCTTCTAAGGTTCCAGTTCCATCTACGCTGACAGATGAAATGGAATCATCTGCCTCTAAGGACATAGCCTTTACCGTTCCATATATTTCAACCGCAAGAGTTGAACCATAAGCTATGTTAGATATTGATTCAACTGTAGCTTCAGACTCAACAATGACATGACTGGCAGTTGCTGATAGTACCAAGTTGTTACCACTAGCATGCTCCACCCATGTATTAGCTGAAATCTGTTTAATATTAATCGTGTTAAAATTGGCATAGTTCGACACTTCCGTGTAAGGTGCATCAATATTTAGCGCCACGTTAGTGTAATCGCCTTCTGGAATTTCTATAGACTGTTCTTCTTCTGTCTGGATAGTAATGGCGCCAATACTTTCGTCCGTTGTGGAGGCCTCCAGCTTCGTATCCAATTCTTCTTGATTAGTAACAATAATGCTACCATCATCTGTGTAATTGTCTGTAACAGTATATGAATCAACAACCTCCTCAGTTGTGGTTGTTCCGATAGGAATTCCTAAGCCTTTATGTCTAATCGCAATGATAGCCAAAACTGTAGCCAAAACTACAACTGCACTTACCACTAGGGCTATAATTATGGACTTTTTTTCATCTTTCTCGAAGGTAATCACGTGATTACTCTTCACCATTTTGTTTTTTGCCATAAAAAATCCCCATAGACTACTTCCATGTTACTAGGATTGTAATCTACAGGGTGTTACAAACTCGTTACATCATGACATATCTAATAAAACCCCCAATGTAACCTCTGCCCAAGGATATTGGGACATATATTCTTCGGCAAATGAGTTCTTAGCCTGTTCATCTCCTTTTAGATAATTCAAATAATCGCAGGACATAACGTTAACATCAACACTATAGCAATCCATATCATTCCTGAGAAAATTTGATATACCAATGTCTTCCATACTTTTTCTGATATCGTTGGCAAGCACCCTTATGTAGCCTTTTTTCTCTTCGTTGTCCTCCTCCTCTTCCCAAAGAGCACTTCTAAGCTCTCCAGTAGAAATCATGGCGCCCTTTCTATCTATAAGATAAGCCACCATTTCTTTTGATTTTTTTCTTGCAAAATGAACAGGAGAACCGTTATGGAATATCTCAAAATTACCAAAGCATTTCACTTCTAAAGGCTTACTTTGGTCTACTTGCCCGCCGCCTTCTCCAGTTCTTCCACGGCTTTTTCGAATTCTTTCTATGGCGGCCATCATATCTTCCTTAGATACAGGCTTTAGAATAAAAGCCTTAGCCTCTGTCTTCCACGCGTCCAGACTGTAATGGGCATAGCCTGTGGCAAATACAATATCTGCATCTGGATTAATCAAATGAAGCTGTTCTGCCAGCTTTAATCCATTCATTCCAGGCATATCAACATCAGAAAAAACCACGTCTGGCTTGTACTTAGCCATCTGGTCCATTGCTTCAAAAGGATCACTGGCTTTATAAATAGCTGCACTATCCCCTACAATTTCCTTCAAGGTATCAACCATACCTTCCACGATAATCTTTTCATCATCCACCACTAGATACTTCATTCTTTTTCCTCTTTGGAACATGCACTATTGCACGACAGCCCTCGCCAGGCTTCGAGATAACTTCCAGGCTACCATCTATCATGAATTTTAGTCTACTATCGGTGTTTTTTAGTCCAACATGATTCTTACCATCTATATTTAATTCATCAGAATCAAATCCTATTCCATTATCAGAAACCTCTACAAGGTGTTCATCCTCTGATTCCCAAACATGAATATTAACCTTTCCCCCTTCAACTCTTCTAGCCACGCCATGTCTAACAGAATTTTCTACAAGTGATTCCACTGAAAGTGGTGGCACTGAGAAATTTGTAGACTCAACATTTATGTCAACAGAAAGTCTGTCCTCATACCTTAGCTTTTGCATGTAAATATAATGCTCAATAATCTCCATTTCCTCAGAAATCGGAATACATACATCCAAATCGTATGCATCAATATATGACCTTAGAAATGTAGATAAATGATTAACAGCCTTGGCTGCCTCTTCTGGATTTTGCTTACACAAAAACTGAATTACATTCAGATTGTTGTAAATAAAATGAGGTTGAATCTGAGTCCAAAGCATTGTATTTTTGAACTCGTTATTGATTCTTTCCTTCTCCATTATTTCCTCAGCCTGCTTAAGCATTCGCTGATTTTTTTCAATCTCATAGAACATGTACATCATTACAAGAGCGATACTAATGGCAATATTTATAACTGATGATACCTGCCCCGTTATAACCATTAGGATTGCACTACCAACTGGAAATGATAAATACACTAATAATGAAACTCTTTGAAGTCTGGAAAAAAATTTCCTATGATATGCTACAACTACTAAGATAAGAACAAAGCACGCAAAAACTGGCACTAATGCCAAGTAGTACATGTCTCCTCTATGATAAAAATTATCCTTGTCAAAATAATAAATTACATGACGGAACTGATCGAAAACTAATGCACCTATCGAAAAGCACATTATTCCGTAGCCACAATAAGTAAATCCTGGCCAAAACTTACCGCCATTGTTTGTAACTACCGCTCTCAAAAATGATATAAAGTAGATTTCTAATAAATACAGGGTAAAATAAAGGGCAAAATTAGACAATCTAAGTATAACCAGACTGATATTTCCTGGCTCACCATTATATGTAATAGCAAAAATATCACATACAAGAATAATGGTATTAAGCAGGAGCATATTTCCCAGCTGTACATTTTCTCTTTGTTCAACTCTTTTTCCTCTGTCAGTGGAAAAAGCTGCAACCATGCAAAAGATGGCGCCCCATATTTCCAATGCAGCGACTCCCATTGCTCCTTGTGGCACTAGTCGCCTCCTCTATTTCTACATCAACGTTTTTACAGTAATGAAACAATAAAGAAACACATGAGTGCCAGTAACACTACTATTCCAATAGAATGCGCAATCAAGAATGTATTGATTGTTGCTAACTTCTGTAGCACATCCCCTATAGTCTTAGAACCAAATCTCTCAGCAAGTGTTTCACGCATGCTTTCTGCAGCCGCCTCCATTTGCTCCTTCATTGGCTCTGCATAGTCCAAATTGTTTTGAAGAGTTTTCAGTCTTTCTTCAATGGCATCACACTTAGCCTCTACTGGCATGTTAAGCTCGTCAAAATCATCTCTAAGTGTAGACTCAATCTTTTTGATGGAACCAGAAACCTGTTCATCCATTCCATCAATTCGACCAGACATATCAGTAAGTGTTGCAGTAATTGCTGCTAACAGCTCCTGATTAGACTTATCAGCCTGACGTATCATAGCCTTCAGGTCTGAATTTTCCTGACGTCTACTATCTAACGCATCTCTTAAGGCATATACTTCCCTTTTTAGGCGCTCAACCTCATCTCTGATTTCGTCATCACTCTTGTAGTCGTCATACTTGTCATCATACCTGTCATCCCTATGATAATCATCGCGTCTGTCGTCTCTGCGATAGTCGTCTCTACGATCATCTCTGCGGTCATCTCTTCTGTCATCTCTCCTATCATCATATCTGTCGTCACGTCTATCTCTTCGGTCGTCTCTTCTGTCATCTCGTCTATCGTCTCTTCTATCGTCGTACATCACCATTACCCCCTGAATTAAAATCACTATAAAATCACATATTGACATCTTTGTTTATTAAATTCTAACACTAATTGTATGTAAAAATGTTTATCAAATGTGAAATCTTCAGTATTTAACAAAATATTTGTAAATTTTTCACATATAAAAAGGTCTCCTCTTGTAGAGAAGACCTAATAATAATTCCATTTACATGTATGACTTAGGGTCCACCTGGCGCTGTCTTAATATCATAAATACTAATGATGATGACATTATTACAATACCAATAATTGTAAATAACAGGATACCCTTACCACCTGTACTAGGTAATGTCAGTCCTTTGTAGTTAAGAACCTTCAGCACTGATATACCATTTTCAATAAGCTGCTTGTTTGAGCCGTAGCCATCAAAGAATCCACATAAGCTTCCGTTGAATTCCAGCTGTGCTGTTTCATCATCTATTCTACTGATTGTAAACAAAATATCCTCTGCCAGTGAGTTATATCCACTAGGAGCCTTTGTCTCCATCAGTACATAGTTACCATC
>CACYLQ010000155.1 GCA_902775195.1 uncultured Pseudobutyrivibrio sp. | reverse complement strand
TAGTTATTGCAAATGCTGCAGTTAAGCTTGTGGCTATAGATATAGAAATATCAGCTAGGTTGGTTGCTGGCATACTGCTATCAACAGTTATGTTTACCGCTCTAGGCTATTTCCTGTATGAGACCTTGGTAGGCGTAATCAATAAAGTTCTGGTTACATTTCTTTTTTACATCGCTAGCGCCTATGCATCAGGCTACTTCTACCCAAAGAGCATTCTGCCAAAGCTTTTGCAATGGGCAGGTGAGCTTATCCCGACAGGCGCTGCATTTTCATACGTAGGAGGCGTGGTGGCAGACAGGAATTTTGGCTGGCCCGTTATTGCTATGGCAGCTTACACCGTTGTCTTCATAGCAATCTCCGTACTTATTAGAAAAAGACGCATATCCTGGTGAGCCACTAGTAAAATATGAATTCACGGGGCTTATTGTTAAGTTTATTCTGGCTTTTCCCATTTCCACTTAAAAAATGGAAAAGGGGTTAAGTGTGAGAAAGAAAAAAATTTTTTCACTTAACTATACATAAATATTTTTAGGTAAAGTTAAGTTTATTAGAGAATTCCAATTTCACACTTAAAAACCTGTTAAGTGAGAAATGGATTTCAATTATCCACACTTAACTATCCCCAAATTAGGCTATAAAAAGCACTAAAAAGTTAAGTGAAAAATTTTTTCTACTGAGAAAACTTAACAGGGTTTTGCGATTTTAAGTGAAAAAATAAAAATCTCATTTTCACTTAACTTTGATGAGATTTTTTGTTAAGTGAAAAAACAAATTTCCCTCTGGTCACTTAAGTCGCCAGAAATTGCATCAAAAAGATGCCGCAAGGAGAAGAAAATAATGATTCTTACAAGATATTTGCTATTGCTAAAGCGATTATTTAAAAAGAAAAGCTATATATTGATGCTGTTGATGGTGCCACTGATGGTGATAGCCCTAAAGGGGGTGGGCAGTGGCGATGCCGGGCTTATGACAATCGGCGTGTATATCCCGGGCGAGGATTATGCCAGCGGCGCCCTAAAAGAATGCATAGAAACAGAGCCAGGCAGCTTTAGATATTTCTTTTATGACAATCCTGACAAGCTGGTGGCTGATGTAAAATCACAAAAACTTTCCGAAGGGTGGATATGCCCTGACAATCTGGATGAAGCCGTGGAAAACATAGTAGCTTCAGGGCATACAGATGAAAAAATAGAAATTGTAATCAGGGAGCAGGGATTATCTCACCTGCTAGGCAGGGAAGTGCTAAACAGCAGAGTGTACAAAAGCCTGGCTAGGCAGATGGCGGTATCTTATATTTCAGAAAAGCTGTACAAAGGTAACCCAACCGAAGAACAGCAGGAAAAAATCCTAAAGACCTTCGATAGCTATGAAATAAATGGAAATCTGTTTGAACTAGGTTACCTGGATGATTCCCAAAACCAAAACAGCGATGATACAAACTATATAATGATGCCTCTAAGAGGCATGCTGGCACTGTGGCTGCTTATCTTATCCATTGCAGCATCCATGTATTATTTAGAAGATAAACAAAATGGACTATTCATTTGGTGGAAAACACCCATTTCAGTGGCCCGAGACTTTTGGTACTATGGGGTGATAATGCTCATCCCTACAATCATGGTTCTGGTTGGACTAAAAATCGGTGGTGTTAGCACATCCCTATCCAGGGAAATCCTATCAATCATTATTTATGATTTCACCCTGATTTGCCTGGCAAGCATCCTTAGGGAAATAATCCGTTCTGTAAAAGGCCTAGGGCTTATTACACCGATACTGATTATAGCCTCAGCCTTGCTATCACCAGTTTTTATAGATATAAAGGCAGGCAGGACATTCCAAAAGTTATGCCCTACATTTCACTATTTATACAGCATTCACGATGACTATTATTTGAAAACCTTAATGCTGTTTGGCATGGTTTTGCTGATAACATGGAATCTGATTCACAAGATTAGAAGCTGAGGCGACTCTTCATTTAGCTACGGTACTCCCTCGGGGTTTTACTATATTTCTTTTTGAACTGTCTGTTAAAATGAGACAGATTTTCAAAACCTACCTGCTGAGAGATGTTAAGCACAGAATCCTCGGTAGATAGTAGCAGGCGCGCAGCCATGGAAAGCCTGTAGTCATTTAGATAGGTCACAAAGCTGACGCCAAAGGCTTCCTTGAAAAATCGCATAAAATGAGATTCAGAAAATCCGGCAAGCTTTGCCATTTCCTCAACAGTGGTAGGCTCACCATAGTGTAGCTCCACGTGCTTGATGACTGGCTTTAGCTTGTCTATTTTTTTCTTGGTAGATGTGTCAATCTGCTGCTCGTAAATGGTAACCAGATTGAAAAGCAGTAGATACATGTTTCCTTTAATAGCCAGCCCCCAGGCGCCTTCACGGTGGCTGGAAATATTGTCATTGCTGTCCAGATATCTTTTGATACTTTCGTAGCCAGTTACTCCAGGCCTAAAGATAACAGGAATCTCCACCGCACTCTCAAAAAAAGGTAATAGAAAACTATCATAAAAATCATCCAAAGTAGAAGAAAACATCTTTGAGTCAAAAATGATATTCTCGTACTCCATAGACTCATTCTCAAACTGATAAATCCCATGTACCGTGCTAGGCAAAATAAACGCAATATCCCCAGCACTCACCTGATGCTCCCTACCATCAATTACTATGATTCCCGCACCCTTTTTGATATAAATAAACTCCGCATCCTCATGCCAATGCAGCGGAACACTGTCAAAATCCAGCGGTATAGTACAAGGGTAGGTGTTGTATGGAATGTTATAGTCAAAATGGCTCTTATTCTCATGTATTGCCTGGTATTCGCTAATATTAATCATGGGCCGTCTCCTTCTAAGATGATAGTATAGTATCACTTTTTAGTCGTATAAGGCAAGTAAAATGTCTGCTGTGAGCATTATAATGCAATTAAAGTTGATTGATACATACCCTCATCCGTCACCTTCGGTGCCACCTTCCCCCAGAGGGGGAAGGCAAAAAGGCTTCGCCCCTTTAGGGGAGAAGCTGTCAGCGCAGCTGACTGATGAGGGGCAGATTTAAGGAGGATAACATGACAGCAAACGAATACATCAAGGTCCGCTTTGGCCGCCACATGAACCAGTGCACAAACGAGGAAATCTACATTGGTCTTCTAGAGTACGTAAAGGATCAGGCAAAGAACAAGGAAATCGCAGGAGGCAAAAAGAAGCTCTATTACATCAGTGCAGAGTTCCTTATCGGAAAGCTTCTTTCAAACAATCTTATTAACCTTGGAATCTATGATGAGGTTAAGGCAGAGCTTGAGGCTTGCGGAAAGTCACTTGCAGAAATTGAGGAAATCGAGGTTGAGCCTTCACTTGGAAATGGTGGCTTGGGACGTCTTGCAGCATGCTTCCTCGACTCAATCGCAACACTTGGTCTTAACGGCGATGGCGTAGGTCTTGCATATCACATGGGTCTTTTTAAGCAGGTGTTCAAGGATAATCTTCAGACAGAAGAGCCAAACCCATGGATGAGCGACCACAGCTGGATGACAAAGACAGAGCGCACATACCACATAGATTTTGGTGGTTTTAATGTAACCAGCCGCATGTACGATATCGATGTAACAGGCTATGATTCAGTTACTACAAAGCTTCATCTTTTCGATGTTGATACAGTAGATGAGAGCATCATCACAGATGGAATCAACTTTGATAAGAGCGAGTTTGCAAAGAATCTTACACTTTTCCTTTATCCAGATGATTCAGATGATAACGGAAGATTGCTTAGAGTATATCAGCAGTACTTCATGGTAAGTAACGCTGCACAGCTTATTTTGGACGAGGCTGTTGAAAAGGGTTCAAACCTTCACGACCTTGCAGATTATGCTGTTATTCAGATTAACGATACACACCCATCTATGGTAATCCCTGAGCTTATCAGATTGCTTCAGATTAGAGGACTTACAATGGATGAGGCTATCGACGTAGTTTCAAAGTGCTGCGCATACACAAACCACACAATCCTTGCAGAGGCTCTTGAGAAGTGGCCAATCCACTTTATGATGAAGGCTGTTCCACAGCTTATGCCTATCATCCGTGAGCTTCACAACAGAATCCATATTAAGTACAACAACCCAGAAGTAGATATCATCAAGGACGGTCTTGTACACATGGCACACATGGATATCCACTACGGTATCTCTATCAACGGTGTTGCTGCCCTTCATACAGAGATTCTTAAGGACACAGAGCTTAACGCATTCTACAAGCTCTACCCAGAGAAGTTCAACAACAAGACAAACGGTATCACATTCCGTAGATGGTTACTTTACTCAAATCCTGAGCTTTC
>CACYLQ010000154.1 GCA_902775195.1 uncultured Pseudobutyrivibrio sp. | reverse complement strand
TCTGTGTGACTTGCTGTCCCTCAGTGCTCGATTATAATATCACCTATATCCTCAGTTGTAAACCCCTTTTTGACGATTTTTTCAAAGTAAATCTATTTGGCCAAAATCAGCCTTTTGTTTGAATTGTGCCAACATTGTAAACAATAGGCTTTCAAACACCATTTTCCCCATAAAGAAAGGGTATGTAGCAAATTTGCCACATACCCTTTTGTTTCTATATATTATTCCTCCATAGCGTAACTGATTTCATCCAGCTCTGCGTGGAAGAATTCACACCAACCATACTGATTCATGTAATCTCCCATATATTTATATTGAGATGCTTCCTTCTTCTCAAGCCAATCAAATAAGTCACACTCAATTCTGTCCTTAGCAATAGCCATACTGCCCCTTTGTTTAAGGATAATACCATCTAGCTTAAGTTTGGTAAATGTATTCTGCAAATCCTGACGAAGGTTAGATAGATATGATTGCTTCTTGGCAGGGTCTCCATCGTCCTCCCAGAGATTTGCTATGATTTCACCGTTTGTAGTTTGAGCGCCTCTATTATTAATAAGAATTGCAACTATTTCCTTTGTTCTTGAGTATTTGAATTCAATAGGCTTTCCATCAACAAAAAGCTCAAAATTACCAAAGGTTTGAGCAAATACACGTTTATGGTCATTATACCTTTCAGCATAACGTAACTCAGCCAGCTCCCCTTGAATCTTTCCTTCAGTAATAGGACGAAGCATGTAGCCACTGGCGTGTAGCTGCATTGCAGAAAATCCGTATTCTGTAGTTTCGCTTATGAAAATAATATTCATAAATGGATTAAGCTCTTTTAAGTATGTTCCAAGCTCAATACCATTTAAATCTGGCATATTCGTATCTACAAATGAAATATCAATTTCGTTTGTTCGTGCTTCAGCAAGCGCATTAAGAGGATCATCAAAAGACAAAATTTCTGCCTTTGGAAGTAACTTCATGGTGATTTTTAAAAGCTGATCAAGGTTCTTTTTATCATCATCAACAAGTAAAACTCTCATGACAAATCACCTCCTGCTAAACTAACTGAAGATGTCTTTTGATGC
Organism: uncultured Pseudobutyrivibrio sp.; assembly: GCA_902775195.1. Classification (GTDB taxonomy): domain Bacteria; phylum Bacillota; class Clostridia; order Lachnospirales; family Lachnospiraceae; genus Pseudobutyrivibrio. The sequence goes on along the minus strand of CACYLQ010000154.1, from coordinate 3,285 downwards.
ATACGTTGTTCTCTTGTCATATTAAGAGGTGATGCTTCGCCAACAATAAGAGTTTTACCATCATTTACAGCCATTTCATGTAGCATACCACAATTTAAATCAGTAATTACTAAAGCGGCAAAGCGTTCATAGTTGTCCTCATCGATTACTGGGAAATGATGCTTCATTCTGTACCAATGCTCGCTATCATATCCAACACTTCCTATGTATAATCTGTCTGCTGTGCCTGCTACATCATCCACATCTGCATATGGTGCATTTTCCATAGGAGTATCTTCGCAAAATAACATAGCGTACACTCTTAGAATTTTGTCTCTAAGTGTTTCCTCGTGGCCGTCCTTTGCAATCTTTCCAGTTGGCTCAGCTATTGTTTTGTAGTAATAGTCTTGGGCCTCGTCACTTTCTTCAAATTTGATTAATGCGTCGTATAATTTTCTGTCTATCATTTAGCTTTTCCCCCTTTATTATCCCCATAATAAGTAAATCCAAGCATTGTTATATCATCAAATTGAGGAGCACCCTTAGTAAATGTATCGATGCTCTTTTGTACTCTATTTAATATTACTTCATTAGAGGCATCTGCCTCCTTATTTAGAGCTTCTACCAATCTATCTGAGCCATATAATTCATTAAAGATATTAGTTGCCTCTGTGACACCATCAGTGTAAACAAACAGTTTGTCACCTGGATATAGTTTGAATTCGTGCTCAGCAAATTTAATATCTTCCATTACTGCAAGAGCTGGTGAATGCTTATATATAGAAAGCTCGTATTTTCCATTAGCTCTTTTAATTGCAGGATGCTCATGGCCTGCGTTTGCAGCAACGCCAATACCTGTTGTTAAATCAATGATAGCTACCCAAACAGTTACAAATAAATCAGAATCATTACCTTCGCAAAGCTGATTATTTACATCTGCAAGTATCTTAGATGGAGATAATTCTCCGCCTTTAATTGTACTATATTTAATAAGAGTTCTGGATATTACCATAAATAAGGATGCCGGTACACCTTTTCCAGAGACATCACCCATAACAAGCGCAATATGATTATGATCTACGAGGAAGAAATCATAAAAATCTCCACCTACTTCTTTCGCCGGTGTCATAGTAGCAAAAACGTCAAATTCATGTCTTTCTGGGAATGCAGGAAAAAGACTTGGCAGCATATCGGACTGAATTCGAGCTGCGATATTAAGCTCTGTGCTGTACTTTTCTTTTTCAGATGTAATTACTTGAATACTATTGATATATTCAACAATATCCCTTTCCATGGCTGTAACAGAAACAGCCAAATCCCTTAGCTCATCATTAGTCTGTACTTTTTCTAGAAGATTGTCTTCTACAGAAGTGTACAATGCAAAATGGTCTAAATGTTCCTTAATAGATAACAAAGGATTTATAAGACTTTTTCTAAGTAAGCGCCAGTTTATAACGCAACATAAAATAAGCATGAACGCTGATATTATGCTCATATTTAGAATGAATGTGTGCAAGGTTGAATATATTATTTCCATATTAGTATCTACAAATAATAGTGCGACAACCTTGCCCTTGCTGTCGCGTACTGGAAGACAGCTGGATGTAAGGAACCCATACTGAGAATGTCTAACTAAATAACTGTCAGGCTTTACTCCTTTTGTATATGCCTCCCATAGCTCGTCGAATGGCGCAGCAATAGGGTCCTCGAATCCAATAGTACTTCCAGAATCATATACATATTTAATTGTCTTATCTTCACGGGGAACACCAATATAGATATACGCAGCATCCGAACATGCCTGTATATATTTTAGATAATCTACCATTTCATAGTAGTATTCATCCGCAGTCCATGTTTTTGTGTACTCTGCTATTTTATCATGATCTATATGCTCTATGATTATATTGGCTACAACGTAGCCGCGCTCATTATATATTCTTTGAATAACCTTATCAAAGACAATGGAACCACTAATGCAGATTGATAAATCCATTAATAACGTAAATACGATAATGCCAGTAAGGGTCTTTTTTGTTATACCCCAACGCCTCTTCTTTTCTCCCATGTTTTCCTCTCGAAAAATATATTAATACTATAAGTATATCGTTTTTCTTGGAAAAATCACACCTTTCACAATTTTTTCAAAAAATATTATTTGTTTTTTCTGTGTGACATTAGTGTGACAAATGCTGTGATAATATTTCATCAGAATCAAATAAACCACTACGATAAAGGAGAGGGAAATGAAAAAGATTATTGTAAAAAAGGTATTATCAGTAGCTTTCGTTGGTGTTTTAGCTATGGGGCTTTGCACAGGATGTGGCAACAGCTCAGCAAAGGCAGGTTCAACTGCACACGCACAAGAAAAAACAATCAAATCAACTGCATCCGTTTTTTCAAAAGGAGTTTATGTAAACTATGCAGCTGAAGCTGAAAATCCAGATTTAAATTATTTCTACGTATTCTACGGAGATGGAACTGGAAGCATCGAAGACGGTGTTGCAGGAACTGCAAACTATCTTGAATATGAAACAGGAAGCGACACAATTACATTCCACATTGGAAGTATCGATCCTGTAGAGGAAGTGTTTACAGTAACATCTTATGAAAACGGCATTGTAAAAGGTCACTTCGATGATAAGATTGAATTAGTATTTGAACCATTAACTGGTGTTGATATTGAATCATTCAACGCTGTTAACTATGTAAATGGAACCTTTGGTGGTGATTGCATCTATACAAACGGTTCTGGCTGGTCTGTTCACTATAACAAGGATGACATCGTTGTTAACGAGCAGGATAATATAGTAACTTTCGTTTATACTGGCGAATCTGCTGGTACAAATATGATTACAGTAACTTATTCAGTTGACAGTAATGCTGAAGATGCTATAAAAGAGCTTGGCAAGACATGGTCAGGTGATGTTACATATACAGAGGGTATTTTCCCAGGCACAGAAGATGTTAAAGGCTATTGGGTAACTGGTGTTTCAGAAGGAGGCTCTGGTTATTGCATGACAGGTATTGCTAGAGATTTCTTAGATGGAAACCTTTTATTCGAATTTGATGAGCACTTTGGTGAAGATGAAGCAATGAACAATCAGGTAAGCGGTGTTCTTGCTGACATCCTAAATTCAATAGAATTTCCAAATAACTAAACTTACGCGACATAATAATAAAACCACTTCCTTAATGGAAGTGGTTTCAGAGTGTAGACAAAGAGGACGCTGCAAAACTTCGTTTTGCAGCGTCCTTTCCTTTTTCTTCGATGTTATTTTGAGATTTATAATAAAAATGGCTTCC
>CACYLQ010000153.1 GCA_902775195.1 uncultured Pseudobutyrivibrio sp. | reverse complement strand
TGCTGGTAAGGGTCATAAGGGACAGAAGGCTCGTTCAGGCGGAAGCATTAGACTTGGATTCGAAGGTGGACAGATGCCTTTATACAGACGTCTTCCTAAACGTGGTTTCAAGAATAGAAATACAAAGGAAATCGTTGGTATCAATGTTTCTTATTTAGAGAGATTTGATAATGGTGCTACTGTAACAGTTGATACACTCGTTGAGAGCGGTATCATCAAGAACCCTCGCGATGGCGTTAAGATTCTTGGCGGTGGCGAGCTTACAAAGAAGCTCAATGTTCAGGCAAACGCTTTTAGTGCTAGTGCAAAGGAAAAGATCGAGGCTCTAGGCGGAACAGTAGAGGTGATCTAATGTTTCAGACACTACGCGATGCTTTCAAAATAAAAGATTTAAGAAGACGAATTGGTTTTACTTTTTTAATGCTTATTGTTGTTAGGCTAGGAAGCTTGCTTCCTGTGCCTGGCATCAATGGTAGTGCATTTTCTAGCTTATTCGAGAATTCTGACAATGCATTGAATTTCTTCGATTCAATCACTGGTGGTTCATTCTCAAATATGTCTGTATTTGCACTTAATATCACACCATACATTACATCTTCTATTATCATGCAGTTGCTTACAATTGCATTCCCTAAGTTGGAAGAGATGCAGCGTGATGGTGAGCAAGGCAGAAAAAAGATGACGCAGATTACTCGTTATCTTACAATAGCGTTAGCGTTAGGTGAATCAATTGCAATGGCAATTGGATTTGGAAGAAGCGGATACTTAGTATCTTATTCTATTCCATACATTAATTATGTGCTCGTAGTAGCAGCTCTCACTGCAGGTTCAGCAGTATTAATGTGGATTGGTGAGAGAATCACTGAGAAGGGTATTGGGAATGGTATATCTATAGTACTTACTATTAATATTATTAGCCGTATCCCATCTGATTTGACAAAGCTCTATGAGCAGTATATGGCTGGAAAAACAATTCCAAAGGCAACACTTGCAGCAATTATTATTGCAGCAATTATCGTTGCACTAGTTGTATTTGTAGTTATTCTTCAAAGCGCAGAAAGACGTATTCCAGTTCAGTATTCAAATAAGATTCAGGGAAGAAGACAGGTGGGTGGAAATTCATCAGTTATTCCTATGAAGGTAAATACAGCTGGTGTTATTCCAGTTATTTTTGCTCAGTCTCTTTTACAGACACCTATCATGCTTGTGCAGTTATTTGCAAAGAATGGTGTTCAGGGATTCTGGGGTAAAGTACTTAACGGTATGAATCAGTCTAACTGGTTCAGCCCATCCAACTGGATTTATACAATCGGCGCTCTTGTATACGTATTGCTAATCATTGGATTCGCATACTTCTATACAGAGATTACATTTAATCCTTTGGAGATTGCAGAGAACTTAAAGCGTTCCGGAGGATTTATTCCAGGTATTAGACCTGGAAAGCCTACATCCGATTATCTTACAGCTATATTAAGACATGTAATATTTATTGGAGCAATAGGTCTTTCAATAGTGGCTTTACTTCCAATCATCTTTAATGGTTTACTTGGTGCTAGTGTTTCATTTGGTGGTACATCAATCATCATTATTGTTGGTGTTATCGTTGAGACACTTAAGCAGGTAGAATCACAGATGATGGTTCGTAATTACAAAGGCTTTTTAAATGATTAATAATCATTAACACTTTAGAGAGATACGCATATTGCGTATCTCTTAATGTGTTAAATAGACAAACACGCAGGAGGGTTTGATTATGAAGATTATTATGTTAGGTGCACCTGGTGCAGGCAAAGGTACACAGGCAAAGCAGATTGCCTCAAAGTATTCTATCCCTCACATTTCGACAGGTGATATATTCCGCGCTAACATTAAAAATGGTACAGATCTTGGCAAGAAAGCAAAGGAATACATGGATCAAGGTTTGCTTGTTCCAGATGAACTTACATGTGATCTTGTAATGGACCGCATTGCACAGGATGATGCTAAAAATGGATTTGTATTAGATGGATTCCCAAGAACAATTCCACAGGCTGAAGCACTTGATGCTGCTCTTACAAAGATTGGCCAGGCTATGGACTATGCTATCGATGTTGATGTTCCAGATGAGAATATCATCAACAGAATGTCAGGTCGTAGAGCATGTTTAAATTGTGGCGCAACATATCACATCGTATCTATTCCACCTAAAAAAGAAGGTGTATGTGATTCATGTGGTAGTCAGCTTGTTCTCAGAGATGATGATAAGCCAGAAACAGTTAAGAAGAGACTTGATGTTTACCATGACCAGACTCAACCATTAATTGAGTATTATCAGGGTAAAGGCATCCTTAAATCTGTAGATGGTACACAGCCAATGGAAAAAGTATTTGAGGATATCACTTCTATATTAGGAGCTTAAGATGAGTGAGCCTATAACTATTAAAACTGAAGAAGAAATTCAATTAATGAGAGAAGCTGGTAAAATACTTGCCCAGGTTCACGAAACATTAGCTAAAGAGATTCACGAAGGAATGTCTACATTAGATGTAGATAAGCTTGGTGAAGAAGTCATCAGAAGTTATGGCTGTGAACCAAATTTCAAAGGGTTATACGGATATCCAGCAAGTGTATGTGTTTCTGTTAATGATGAAGTCGTTCACGGTATACCTACAGATGATAGAATTTTGGTTAATGGCGATATCGTAAGCTTAGATACAGGTGTTCTATATAAGGGGTATCATTCAGATGCTGCCAGAACAGTACCTGTTGGAGAAATCAGTGAAGAAGCGAGACTTCTTATTGAAAGAACTCGTCAATCATTTTTCCAGGGTATGAAATATGCGAAGGCAGGAAATCATTTGTATGATATATCCGGTGCCATTGGAAATTATGCTGAAAGCTTTGGTTATGGAGTAGTTAGAGATTTGGTTGGCCATGGAATTGGTACTAGCCTTCACGAAGCTCCAGAAATTCCAAATTTCAAAAGACCTTTTAGAAAAGGTCCAAAGCTTATGGCAGGTATGACATTGGCCGTAGAGCCTATGATAAATGCTGGTAGCCCAGATGTGGCGTGGATGGATGATGAATGGACTGTTGTTACAATGGATGAATCATTATCAGCACATTATGAAAACACAATTGTGATTACTAATGGTGCTCCTGAAATCCTGACACTCACACCTACAGAACTTGCAAATCCGGAGGGAAATAAATGGATTTAATGCTTGCTACTTCAAAAGCTGGACATGACAAGAAACAGGTTTACGTTGTAGTTAACGAAGATGAAAATTATTTTTATCTTGCAAATGGAACTACAAAGCTTATGTCAAAGCCTAAGAAGAAAAAGAAAATTCATTTACAGCTTATTAAAAAGATTCCATCTAATGTTTTTGAAGACATAAATGATGTTGAGACTTTAGATGATGTGAAAATTAAAAGAATTCTTAAAAGTTATAATAGGAGGAACGAAGATGTCTAAAGCAGATGTTATTGAAGTTGAAGGAGTAGTTGTTGAAAAACTTCCTAACGCTATGTTTAAGGTAGAGCTTGAAAATGGTCATCAGATTCTTGCTCACATCAGTGGAAAGTTAAGACAGAACTACATCCGAATCTTACCTGGTGATAAGGTAACAATCGAGATGAGTCCATATGATCTTTCTAAGGGAAGAATTATTTGGAGAGATAAGTAAAAAAGTTATTGACATACTATCAAACGGTCGCTATACTATTAAGCGGACGTTTTTAGAATGTTCAAATTATAGATTGACCACAACCTTTGAATAAAAGGGCATGGAAAGGAGGAACATCGTGAAAGTAAGATCTTCTGTAAAGCCTATGTGCGAGAAGTGCAAGGTCATCAAAAGAAAGGGTAGCATTCGTATTATTTGCGAAAACCCTAAGCATAAACAGCGTCAGGGTTAATCTGACTAGTTTATGATGCATTTTATTATGTGCGGCTGCAGTCTAAAGTGTATCTAATTTAGGCTGTTCATAATAAATAGGCCTATCATACCGAGGCCAACGTTCCAGATATAGGGGTACACACATTTCAGGCCGATTATTCGGAGCTGTATTTCTTATATCAATAATGTTAATTAAAGTAGAATTTTTATGGAGGTGTAAACACACATGGCTCGTATTGCAGGTGTAGATTTACCAAGAGACAAGAGAATTGAAATTGGTTTAACTTACATATACGGAATTGGTAGAGTAAGCTCAAACAAGATTCTTGAGGCAGCTGGCGTTGATCCTAGCACACGTGTTAAGGATTTAACTGATGATGAAGTAAAGAAAATCAGCACAGTTATCGATGAGACAATGACTGTAGAAGGTGATAAGAGACTTCAGGAAATCGGATGCTATAGAGGAATCCGTCATAGAAAGGGTCTTCCTGTTCGTGGACAGAAGACTAAGACAAACGCTCGTACTCGTAAGGGTCCAAAGCGTACAGTAGCAAATAAGAAGAAGTAAATCATTTTATAGAAAGAAAGTAGGTTAGTTTAATTATGGCTAAAGTTGCAAAGAAGACAACAAAAAAGCGTGTAAAGAAAAACGTTGAACACGGACAGGTACATGTTCAGGCATCTTTCAATAACACTATCGTTACAATTACTGATGCTCAGGGTAATGCTCTTTCATGGGCAAGTGCTGGTGGTCTAGGATTTAGAGGTTCAAGAAAATCTACTCCATACGCTGCACAGATGGCAGCAGAGACAGCAGTTAAGGCTGCATTAGTTCACGGTTTAAAGAGTGTAGATGTATTCGTTAAGGGACCAGGTTCAGGACGTGAAGCTGCAATCAGAGCAATCGATGCAAACGGCGTTCAGGTTCTTACAATCAAGGATGTTACTCCAGTTCCACATAACGGATGTCGTCCACCAAAGCGTAGAAGAGTCTAATTAGGAGGGAAATCTAATGGCAGTTAATAAGACACCAGTTCTTAAAAGATGTAGATCTCTTGATTTAGATCCTACATTTTTAGGATATGATAAGAAGTCACACAGACAAAAAAATAGAGGAAGAGGAAAGAAGTCAGAGTACGCACTTCAGCTTCAGGAGAAGCAGAAGGCTAAGTTTATCTACGGCGTACTTGAGAAGCCTTTCCGTAATTATTATGAAAAGGCAGACCGTATGAAGGGCATGACAGGTGAAAACCTTATGACAATGCTTGAGAGCCGTCTTGATAACGTAGTATTCCGTATGGGATTCGCTCGTACAAGAAGAGAAGCTCGTCAGGTAGTTGATCACAAGATGTTCCTTGTAAATGGTAAGCCAGTAAACGTTCCTTCATATCTTGTAAAGGCTGGAGACGTTATCGAAGTTCGCGAGAAGTCTAAGAGCCTTCAGAGATTTAAGGATATCACAGAGGTTACAGCTGGTAGAACAACTCCAGAGTGGGTTGATGTTGATGCTGAGAGCCTTAAGGGTACAGTTAAAGAGCTTCCTAACAGAGAGCAGATCGATGTTCCTGTAGACGAGATGCTTATCGTCGAGTTATATTCAAAATAATAATTTTTAGTGAATGTTTACAAAAAGCACTTATACAAGCTTGCTTGTATAAGTGCGATTTGTTACAATTTTACTATGCGGCAGTAAGCAAAGATGCAGAATATTATTTAATATTCTGTTTTTTAGAGTCTAGTAAATATTTTAAGGAGGCAATGTAGTGTTAAATTTTGAAAACCCAAATATTGAAATCGTAGAGATTTCTGAGGACAAAAAATACGGCAGATTCGTTGTTGAACCTCTTGAGAGAGGATACGGTATAACACTTGGTAATTCACTTCGTAGAATTATGCTTTCGTCTCTGCCAGGTGCTGCAGTTAGCCAGATAAAGATTGAAGGCGTCCTTCATGAGTTCAGTGCTATTCCTGGAGTAAAGGAAGATGTTACTGAAATCGTTATGAACATTAAGGAATTAGCCATCAGAAATAACAGCAGTTCTGATGAGCCTAAGACAGCCTATATTGAGTTCGAGGGTGAAGGCGTTGTTACAGCAGCTGATATCCAGGTTGATTCTGATATTGAAATCATCAATCCAGATCTCGTTATCGCTCATCTTAATGGTGGTAATGACTGCAAGCTTTACATGGAGCTTACAATCACAAAGAATCGTGGATATATTTCTGCTGATAAGAACAAGACACCTGATACACCAATCGGAAAGATTGCTGTAGATTCAATCTACACACCAGTAGAGCGTGTAAATATGACAGTAGAAGATACTCGTGTGGGTCAGGTAACTGATTACGATAAGCTTACACTTGATGTATATACAAACGGCACAATGGGTCCTGATGAAGCTGTTTCTATGGCTGCAAAGGTACTCAGCGAGCATTTAAATCTTTTTGTAAATCTTTCAGATGCTGCACAGGATCTTAGCGTTATCGCTGACAAGCCTGATGATACAACAGGTAAGACTCTTGAAATGAGCATTGATGAGCTTGAGCTTTCAGTTCGTTCATACAACTGCTTAAAGAGAGCTGGTATCAATACAGTAGCAGAGCTTTGCGACAAGTCCCCTGAGGACATGATGAAGGTTCGTAACCTTGGTCGCAAGTCTATGGAAGAAGTAGAACAGAAACTTAGTGAACTTGGTCTTTCACTCAGAATGCTTGAAGACTAGTTTTTAAGTTATAACCAGGAAATAATGCATGGATGATAAGACCGATGAGCACGTCCGTGTATACTTTCTATCACCAAAGTTGCGGGGTAAGACCGATGAGCACCTGCGGCGCGTTATTTAGGAGGAAAGCAAAATGGCAAAGTACAGAAAATTAAGCAGAACATCTTCACAGAGAAAGGCTCTTTTAAGAAACCAGGTAACTGAGCTTCTTTATCATGGCAAGATCGTTACAACTGAAGCTAAGGCTAAGGAAGTAAGAAAGCTTGCTGAGCACATTATTACTCTTGGCGTTAAGGAAAAGGATAACTTCGAAGAAGTTACAGTTCAGGCTAAGGTAGCTCGTAAGGATAAAGATGGTAAGAGAGTTAAGGAAGTTGTAGATGGTAAGAAGGTTACTGTTTATGATACAGTAGATAAGAAGATCAAGAAGGATGCTCCTTCAAGACTTCACGCTCGTCGTCAGATGATGCAGGTTCTTTACACACCTACAGCAAAGGGTACAAAGAAGTCTGAGACTCACAAGGTTGACATGGCTAACTTCGTATTCGATGAGATCGCTCCAAAGTATGTTGATCGCAAGGGTGGTTACACACGTATCGTTAAGATCGGACCACGTAAGGGCGATGCAGCTATGGAAGTTGTTCTTGAGTTAGTTTAATTATTGCTAATTTAGAGCTAAGACATTTGTCTTAGCTCTTTTTT
>CACYLQ010000152.1 GCA_902775195.1 uncultured Pseudobutyrivibrio sp. | reverse complement strand
GCTGTCTTCACCTGAATATTTCTGTTAATCTCGCGGATGGCCAAAATATTTTTTTCATGCTCTTCGTCTGTAGATGATAAATCGTAAATAATTAATTTATCTATACCACTATCGTCATATACAGCAGCTAATTCTAAAACATCTTTCTTTTTGTTTAATTCTGTCGGACTTTTAACTGCCATTCCATCCTTAATATAGATAGTGGCAACAATATTTTTGTGTTCCATACTAATGCTCCTTTAAAAGTCTATATAGTCCCTTTTGTTGTCATAGCATCCTTTATACGTGGATCCAAAATAGTGGCTTCATCCAATGCCTTGGCAAATGCTTTGAAAATAGCCTCGCACATATGATGAGAATTTCCAGGTGTGATTACTTTTATATGCAAATTCATTGCAGCTGAATAAGAAATAGCATAGAAAAATTCCTTTACCATTTCTGTATCCATGTAACCGATTTTTTCTGTTGGAAATTCGGCATCAAAGGAAAGATAAGGTCTGCCTGATAAATCGATGGCAACCATAACAAGTGTCTCATCCATCGGTAAAATGCAGCTACCGTATCTTTTTATACCTGCTTTGTTACCACATGCTTTTCTAATAGCATTCCCAAGGACAATCCCTGTATCTTCAATTGTATGATGACAATCCACCTGCAAATCCCCTTTTATTTCTGCAGTCATGTCAAAAAGGCCGTGTCTAATAAATGCATCCAGCATATGGTCAAAGAAACCTATACCTGAATTAACATTACAGTTACCGCTTCCATCTAAAGAAAAATCTATAGTGATATCTGTTTCTTTAGTTTTTCTAGCTACTTTAGCTCTTCTTTCGTCAGACATATTCCACCCCAAATTTTGTGTTTTCAAACAATTTAATTATACCTAATATCAATAGTTATTTAAAGTAAATTAAACATTCTCGAATCGAACTTTAATAGAATTTGCATGAGCTGTAAGCTGCTCGTTATTTGCAAACTTTACAATGTCAGGATAAACCGCCTCAAGAGCCTCTTTTGAATATGAAATAATGCTAGATTTCTTAATGAAATCGTCCACCGAAAGGGCTGAGAAAAATCTGGCCGTTCCATTAGTTGGAAGTACATGATTTGGTCCGGCAAAATAATCTCCCAAAGGTTCAGATGAATACTGTCCAAGGAAAATAGCTCCCGCATTCTTAACATAAGTCATATCCTCGAAAGGATTAGCTGTAACAATTTCAAGATGCTCAGATGCGATGGCATTTACACAATCTATGGCATCCTTTTTGTTCTCAGCAATAAGTAGATATCCAAAATTATCCAGCGATTTTTGAATAATATCTTTTCTGGATAAAATCTTTACAAAACGCTCTATCTCACTTTCTACCTCATCAGCAAGCTTTGCAGATGTAGTAACAAGTATTGCAGATGCAAGCTCATCATGTTCAGCCTGAGACAATAAATCCGCAGCCACATAGGTTGGATTTGCAGTTTCATCAGCAAGCACAAGAATTTCTGAAGGGCCTGCAATAGAATCGATGGATACATATCCAAATACCGCCTTTTTAGCCAAAGCTACAAATATATTTCCAGGGCCAACAATCTTATCAACCTTAGCAATAGATTCTGTTCCAAAAGCAAGAGCTGCGATAGCCTGAGCGCCGCCACATTTGTAAATAACATCAACGCCAGCTTCGTTAGCAGCTACAAGTGTACTAGGGTTTACTTTTCCAAATTTGTCGCATGGGGTCGTCATATAAATATTAGGTACGCCTGCAACCTTTGCGGGCATAACATTCATTAGAACTGATGAAGGATAAACAGCCTTTCCGCCAGGAACATACACTCCAACCTTATCCAGTGGGGATACCTTCTGCCCAAGGATGATTCCTTCTTCTGATGTAAACCAGCTGTTTTGCTTTTGCTTAGCGTGGAAGCTTTCGATATTTACTAAAGCCTTTCTAATAACTTCAACTAGCTCCTCAGGTACTTCCTTGTAAGCCGCTTCTATTTCTGCTTTAGTAACAACAATGTTGTCCTTATTAATATCAGCCCCATCAAATTTCTTCGTATATGCGAATACAGCCCCATCACCCTTTTCTCTTACCGTATTTACGATATCAGAAACTGTCTTCTCGTATTCAGTGTATTGGCTAGGGCTTCGCTTAAGAAGTGACTCTAAAATATTATCAATGGTATCTTTAGTAAGCTTAAGCTTTCTCATTTTCTAATGCTCCCTTTAATCGTTCAATTATATCTGTAATTCTTTCATTTTCCATTTTCATGGATACCTGGTTAACAACCATTCTGGCTGAAAGAGGACAAACCTCCTCCAACACAACCAAACCGTTTTCTCTTAAGGTAGATCCGGTTTCTACTATATCTACAATAACTTCAGACAAACCAACTATAGGCGCAAGCTCAATAGAACCATTTAGCTTTATAATCTCAACAGTCTGATTTTTGATATTGTAAAAATAATCCTTTGCAATTCGAGGATATTTGCTGGCTACTCTGATAAGCTCATGATGCTTTAATAAATCAGCCGCCTCAGCAGGACCGCATACACACATGCGACATTTTCCAAAGCCTAAATCTAACACCTCATAGATATTTCTGTTTTCTTCTAAGATGGTATCCTCTCCTACAACGCCGATGTCCGCAGCACCATATTCAACATAGGTTGGCACATCTGGCCCTTTGGCTAAGAAAAATTTAAGCTTAAGCTCCTCGTTAGTGAAAATCAGCTTTCTTGTATCAGGGTCCTTCATTTCCTCGCAGGTGATGCCGATGCTTTCGAAGAGCTCTAGTGTTTTTTTTGCAAGACGCCCCTTCCCCAGGGCGAAGGTTAAATATTTATTCTCCATAATTACACCTCACAAAAAGGAATCCTTTTAAGTGCTAGCATTAATTGGTCAACAGTAATGGCAAATCCTATAGCAGGAGCTTCCTTTCCAAAGTGGCTAAGAAGTGTATCGTATCTACCGCCCTTTACAAGTGGTTCGCCAACTCCATAGGAATATCCAGTAAAGATAATTCCTGTGTAATACTTGTATTCTGAAATCATACCAAGCTCAAAGGATATGTAATCCATCACCTTATTTTTATTTAAAATCTCATAAAGCTTTGTAAGATATTCTAGCGCATCATAAACCTTTTTATATTTTTTAGCTTTTTCAAGATAAGGTGCCCATTCCTTTGGAGAATTCATGATTTTGCCGGTAATATCAAAAAGCTCGACCAGACCATGGCTAACTGCAGCCTGTTCTAGCAGCTCCTTTGCTCCAAAGAAATTCTTGTTTGAAATAAGATTAATCAGCTTTTCCTCCTGCTCCTCAGAAAGATTAGCAGCATCAATTAAGCCTCTGACAACATCTATATGTCCTACACCTATTTCAAATTCCTTAAGGCCTATCTTTTTAAGAGCATTTACAACTATTGTAAGAATTTCAGCATCAGCATCCACTGAACTATCGCCTATAAATTCACAGCCTGCCTGTGTGCTTTCCTTAAGGCGTCCCTGAAGGCTATGATAATTAATAAAAACATTGCCTTCATAAGAAAGCTTTACTGCTTCATCAGTATCTGAAAAATACATAGCAGCAGCCCTGGCAACAGATGGTGTTATATCTGGTCTAAGAACCAAAGTATTTCCATCTCTATCAAAGAACTTAAACATTTCGTTAGATTTACAGCTTCCTACTTCCTTAGAAAATGTATCGAAGTACTCAAATGTAGGTGTTGATATTGGCGCATAGCCAGAATCCTTAAAGCACTTTCTAAGATTATAAAGTACATCTAAACGCTGCTCATATTCACTGTTGTAAATATCTCGTACTCCCTCCGGAGTGTGTAATGTAAGATTTTTCATAATTGTCCCTCATATACATTATACTTTAGCGTGATAAAGAACTAAAGTTATTATATATTAATAAAGCTCCTAAGTCAACAATGCCCTCGGAGCTTTAAAATACAAATATTTTCAATTATAAATCAGAGCAAACTTTATTTTTGCCATCATTTTTAGCGGTGTATAGTAATCCGTCAACACGATCAACAGTGCCAAGCACACTCTCATATTCATGATGATTTGTTACACCTATGCTGACTGTAATCTTACCTGATTCACTTGTTAAATCACTAACATCAGCTACGATTTTTTCAGCAAGCTTAATAACATCTGCGTTGCTATAACCGGCTAGATATATCATAAACTCTTCGCCGCCCCAACGACCAACCTCTGCATCTTTCTTATTAGCTATTTCCTTTTGTAGATAATCTGCTAACATTCTAAGTACACTATCACCCTTACTGTGACCATATCTATCATTTATCGCTTTGAAATCATCAACATCAATCATAATTAAATGCCAATCATTTCTAAAGGATGGAGTATTAATTTCTGTAGCATCATAAATAATTCGTTCTATGGCGCCACGATTTAACAGACCTGTCAACGCATCATGATTAGCCTTGTATAGCATATC
>CACYLQ010000151.1 GCA_902775195.1 uncultured Pseudobutyrivibrio sp. | reverse complement strand
AGCAATGTTTGCTGTAGAGTTTGTGTTTACGTTCTGACCACTTGGCTGTGTTGGCTGTGGATTAGAAGGCTGTGGTTGAGGCTGTGGAGCTGGGTTAGAACCTGGCTGACCAATTACCTCTGTGTAAGCCTTGATTACGCTGTTGTAAGACTGCTTAGCCTGACCTGGTCTAGAGAACAATAATGGAGCAGAATTGCTAATCCATGTTGTCTGATCAGAAAGTCCCCACCAAGTAATACTTGTAATCTTGCCGCCATTCTTCTTAGCCTTGTTGATATTCTTGTAGAGATTATATGCATAGTTAGCCATGTCATAATCACCCTTGTTTGTAATATCCATCTCAGTAATCTGAACTTCAAAGCCTGCTCTTAAGAATGAGTTAAGCGCATTTGTATAGTAATCAACTGAAGGGAAGCCTGTTCCAAGGTGTGACTGCATACCAACACCAGCGCAAACCTTTCTTCCCTGGTTGATGTAATTAACAAGCTTAATTACATCGTTAACTTCCATATATGTGTTGTAATCGTTGTAGAAAAGCTTTACAGAATTTGTAAGCTTGAAATACTCAAGTGTATCGTAAGCATAGTTGAAAGCCTTCTTTACATAAGAAGCATTTACCTTGTTGTTTCCATAAACTGCTTCCCAGCCAGAATTCTGTGCATGAAGTACTTCATTTGCTACATCCCATGCATATACAACGCTACCATACTGGTTTGTGTATACGTGGTTCATTACTGTCTTTACATACATTTCAAGACGAGCATCCATAACCTGCTGATTTACGAAGCCACCGTATCCAGCATAGTTACTTCTGAAGAACCATGAAGGTGTCTGTGAATGCCATACTAAAGTATGAGCTCTCATCTTAAGACCATTGTTGTAGCAGATTTTCATAACTTCATCTACTGTGCTGAAGTTAATCTGTGGAACATAAGGCTCACGATAGTTATCAGGAATATAATATCCCTGACGCTTAGCCTGATCTGTAGAGATAAGCTTAGCTGAGCCTCCCAATAAAGCATCTGGTTTCATCTCGTTTTCGAGAGTGATACTGTTGAAATGCTTTTTTAAAAATGCTAGCTGATTTGCATCACGAAGCTGATACAAATTGATACATGTGCCTGAATAACCATATGTAGAACCATATGTATTCAGAAGAGTTGTTTCTGCCGCCTGGGCAGTGATTGATGGTGTTGATACGCACATTGTTACAGCGCATGCAACTACCAAGAGCTTACTTATTAAGCCCTTAATGAATTTCTTTATCATTTACATTTCTCCCTTAAAAAATGATTTAACTCATCTCCCCTCAAGCCAAAGATATTTTAACTTAATTTTACTTAACACATTTACTAATTATTGCCATTTAGATACTAATTCTTGCTTTATTTCAATAAAATTACAAATTTGTTGCATAATGCACAAAAATGCCACAAATATCTTATGATATTTGTGGCATTGATTTTGCTGGCTTTATGCTATTTTGATATGAGGCTTATGCCATCACTATCTATTGTAATTGTTGCACCCTCGTGTATATCTCCACCAAGTATGATTTTGGCAGCCATTGTCTCTACATTCTTTTGAATATATCTTCTAAGTGGACGGGCACCGTATACTGGGTCATAGCCCTGATCGATGACAAACTGCTTTGCTGCAGGAGTAAGTTCTATGCGAAGCTGTCTATCAGCAAGTCTGTCGTTTAATTCCTGCATAATCAAATCTACGATTCCGCCTATGTTAGCCTTTGTAAGAGGCTTGAACATAATGATTTCATCTAGTCTGTTTAAGAACTCTGGACGGAAGGAATTTCTAAGTTCGTTCATAACTAGCTCATTTGTCGCGTGAGTAATTTCGCCTGTTTCTTCATCAATACCCTCTAATAGATACTGTGAACCAAGGTTTGATGTCATGATAATAATTGTGTTTTTGAAATCCACTGTACGTCCCTGAGAATCGGTGATTCGTCCATCATCAAGAACCTGAAGCAGTACGTTAAATACATCTGGATGAGCCTTTTCAACCTCATCAAAAAGTACTACCGAATATGGCTTGCGTCTTACTGCCTCTGTAAGCTGACCGCCCTCGTCATATCCTACATATCCTGGAGGCGCTCCGATAAGTCTAGACACGCTAAACTTTTCCATGTACTCGGACATATCAAGACGAACCATAGCATTTTCATCATCAAAAAGTGCCTGTGCAAGTGTCTTAGCAAGCTCTGTCTTACCTACACCAGTTGGTCCTAAGAATAGGAATGAACCAATTGGCTTTGTAGGGTCCTTGATGCCTGCCTTTGAACGTATGATGGCTTCCGATACAAGCTTTACAGCGTCATCCTGTCCCATTACACGCTTGTGTAATTCCTCATCCAAATGAAGTGTTTTGCTTCGTTCACTTTCGTTAAGCTTAGCAACAGGAATGCCTGTCCATCTAGAAATGATTCTTGCGATTTCATCCTCTGAAACATTTTCATGAACAAGGTTTGCATCTCTGGCCTTTAGCTTTTCTTCTGCTGCTGCAAGCTTGCTTTGAAGCTCTGGAAGTCTGCCATACTGAAGCTTTGCTGCCTCCTCAAGGTCATACTTTTGCTGTGCTATCTTTATCTGACCCTGAACATCATCAAGCTCTTCCTTGACCTTTGCAACATCCTCAACTAACTTCTTTTCGTTGTCCCACGCTGCCTTTTTGGTGTTGTACTCATCTCTTAATTCAGACAGTTCTTTCTGAAGGTCTGCAAGTCTATCCTTTGAAAGCTTATCAGTTTCCTTCTTAAGAGCAGCCTCCTCAATCTCTAACTGCATTACTCGTCTGTTCATTTCATCCAGTTCTGCTGGCATTGAATCAAGCTCTGTCTTAATCAGTGCACATGCTTCATCCACAAGGTCGATGGCCTTATCTGGAAGGAATCTGTCTGATATGTATCTATTTGAAAGAGTGGCAGCTGATACTAAAGCGCCATCTGTAATCTTTACGCCGTGGAATACTTCGTAGCGTTCCTTAAGTCCTCTAAGAATTGAGATAGTATCTTCAACTGTTGGCTCGTCTACCATAACAGGCTGGAAACGACGCTCTAGTGCCGCATCCTTTTCGATGTATTCTCTGTATTCATCAAGTGTTGTTGCACCAATACAGTGAAGTTCACCGCGGGCAAGCATTGGCTTAAGCATATTGCCTGCATCAAGTCCACCGTTGCCATTCTTACCTGCGCCGATGATGGTGTGAAGTTCATCGATGAAAAGGATGATTTCGCCGTCAGAATTTTTAATTTCATCAAGGACTGCCTTTAATCTTTCCTCAAATTCACCCTGATATTTAGCACCTGCAATCATGGAACCAATCTCAAGTGAGAATACCTTTTTATTCTTAAGTGCATCTGGCACATCACCACGCACGATACGCTGTGCCAAACCCTCTACTACCGCTGTTTTACCAACACCTGGCTCACCAATAAGCACTGGGTTGTTCTTGGTCTTACGGCTAAGGATTCTGATTACATTTCTGATTTCCTCATCACGACCGATAACTGGGTCAAGCTTGTTTTCTCTAGCTCTTTCAACCAGGTCATAACCATATTTTTCAAGTGTGTCGTAGGTAGCCTCTGGATTATCCGTATTTACGGTTTGGTTACCTCTGACTGTTGCAAGCACTGCAAGGAATGCCTCTCTTGTAATGCCAAAGCTCTTGAAAATATTCTTAACAGGAGTGCTAGGCTTTTTAATCATGGCAAGCATCAGATGCTCTACTGAAACGTAGCTATCTCGCATTGCCTTGGCCTCATCCTCAGCGTAAGTAAGCACATAATTTAAATGCTGGCCTATTCTAAGGTCGCCTCCCTGAACCTTGACTCTAGCCTGCAGCGCTGCATCTACAGCATTTGTAAACTGAGCCACATCTATATTCATCTTGCTAATCAATGAAGGAATCAATCCATTTTCCTGACGAAGCAGTGCCATCAACAAATGCTCCTGCTCTATCTCCTGATTGCCATAATCCATAGCTATCTTCTCACAGGAATTGATTGCTTCAATTGATTTCTGTGTAAATTTCTGGATGTTCATAAATCTCACCTCCACCCTTTTGTCTGTAATTATGTTTTAACACAAAAATTAGCACTCGACAAGTGCGAGTGCTAATAATTTATATTTATTTAATATTAATTAAGACCAAATTCCAATTTCTTCAGCTACACCATTTTTAATAATGATATTTAAACCAAGTCCTGAGCCCATGCATTGTTCAATGTAGTCATTGAACTCTGAACCGCTCATGTACTGCGGCTCGCCTTCGCCACCACCTGCTAAGAACTTTGTGTTACCATCGATGGCGATGTTGTAAACCTTCTTCTCAAATTTATCAAGCTCTGTGAAACCATCATCAGCGATTTTGCTAAATGATGCATCTACAGCCACATGATCAGACTCTAGCATAAAGCTTGTTGCGTATTCTTCAGCATATTCAGCTGGCTCATTGCTTAATGTTGTGTAGTACACGCCATCTTCTAAATCTGAAGTTGACTGAACTGCAA
>CACYLQ010000150.1 GCA_902775195.1 uncultured Pseudobutyrivibrio sp. | reverse complement strand
CGCTTAAAACGACACATAGTAAGAGCTAAAGGAGATGGCCTTAGACTTCAGATTGTCGCAGACTTGTCGTCTGAGGTAATTAGAATTCGGCGGTCAACACTTGTTTAGGCATTCTTTCAACAATAGATTTTAGAATTTCATCCCATAGTTTTTCGGGTGGATATTTTGTTTTAGTTTTGTTCATTTGTCTAATTCTGCTTTCGTCTTTTATTTGGATGGAGATGAAAAACGAAATAAGTGACCTGAACAAAAGTTATAGTATCAAAAATAATATAAAATGGCAAGATAAAAATAACATAACATGGATAGCTATGAAATGCAGATAATTACGTATATTTAGATAAAAAAACATTGACTACATCAGGGGGCTTAATAACATGAAATCAAACATCTACAATTTTTTTGTAAATAGAAAGCCAGGAATTAAAGAACGATATCATTCATACCATGATGGGACAACTGGTGCTAGGAAAATATTGTCGTGGCTATATTTACTTTGGCTCAATTTTGCTTATTATATATTGCAGTTTAAATGGCTGGAAAATTATAAGCCAAGCAGTTTATATGAAAGTAAAAAGTTATCAATAGGCATCCCGGAATCCCACTTGATGAAGCGCCCATCTGTTGAAGAACTGTTTAGTGCGCTAATGAAATATGATGTGATATCATTTGATATTTTCGATACATTGATATTTAGACCATTTTCAGAGCCTACAGACTTGTTCTATATAATAGGAGAAAAATTAGGCTATCTTGATTTTAAGAGAATTCGTATAGAGTGCGAAGTGACAGCAAGAAATAAGAAGTATAAGCATTATGGTTCTTATGAAGTGAACCTAAAGGAAATATGGAATGAAGTAGAAATCAAGACCGGTATCAATGCAGAGTACGGTTATAAAACAGAGGTAGAGACGGAACTATCATTATGCTATCCAAACCGCTATATGCAACAAATATACGAAAGGCTAGTGAGTGCTGGTAAGCACATAGTAATTACATCTGATATGTATCTACCTGTTCGAGTTATGCAGGAACTTTTGGAAGAGTGTAATTACTGTGGCTATGAAGATTTATACATTTCCTGTGAATATCAAGAGTCAAAATATACGGGAACGCTGTTTGCTAAGATGATTGAGGACCAAAGGAAGAATTATGGCCCTAATGTTAAGATTATTCACGTGGGAGACAATGAGAATAGCGATTATACTCAGGCTAGAAGAGCGGGAATTAATGCATATCTTTATTCCAATATTAATAAGAACTCATTGCTTTATCGCTCTTATGATATTTCTCCAATTATAGGTGGGGCTTACCGTGGTGTGATTAATAATAGATTATATTCTGGTATATCTAAACTAAATTTGAACCAGGAATATGGCTTTATTTATGGGGGATTATTTGTAGCTGGATATTGCCATTTTATACATGAGTATTGTAGGCAAAATTCTGTCGATAAACTTCTGTTTTTGTCCCGCGATGGGCAAATATTAAAGAAGGCTTATGACTTACTGTATCCAAATGAGAATACAGAATATGTGTTAATATCAAGAATTGCAGCAGCTAAATGGTCGGCTAAATATATGAAGTACGATTACATAAGGAAGCTAGTTCGTCACAAAATCGGGCAGAAAAAGTCGTTTTCTCAGATATTAAAAGAGATGGAGCTAGGAGAGCTAATATCTGAATTAGATAAGGATGATCTTTTAACATCGGACAATATCAACACATTCGAAGATTTTATAGATAGAAATTGGGGTAAGATAATTACTATATATTCTAAGGAAACTGAATTAGCTGGCAAATATTATAGAAGAATTGTTGGGGATTCAACAAATGCAGTTGTCATAGATATAGGGTGGGCAGGTAGTGGATTTGTAGCTTTAAAGACACTATTTGAGAAGGAATGGAATATAGATTGTAGACTAACAGGTGTCGTCGCAGGTACCAATACTGTATTTAATTCTGAGCCTGATATGAGTGAGACTTTTATACTTGATAAAAGTCTAGTGTCTTATTTGTATTCATCTAAGGATAACAGAGATTTATGGAAGAAACACAATCCAAATCTAGGATATAATCTGTTTTTTGAGTTGCTTACATCATCTCCAAGTCCATCTTTTAAAGGCTTTAAAGTATTTGCTACAGGAGATATTGAACCATATTATGGTAAAGCGGAACCAAATCCAGAAGGCATAAAGGACATATGGGATGGTATCATTACTTTTGTTGTAGATTACAATAAGAGATTTAAAGATTATCCATATATGTTTAATATAAGCGGAAGAGATGCATATGCTCCTATGGTTTTGGCTGCTTCCAATAATGAGAAATATTTAAAAGATATCTACAAAAATTTTAGCCCCACAATTGGAGTTGAGTGATAATAATGAACTTTTTATGTAATTAACTGATAGATATAGCTGCCATAATAACCATGATATATAATAGTTATTACAACTATTATATTTGTTAGGAGGGCAGTTATGAGACATAAAAGAGCTATTAGTGTAATATGTGCACTATTTTTCATTGTAGGGACTTTTATATCCCCAATAGGTAGTAGTGAAGCGTCTGCTAAAACCAAGACCTTATCACTTGTCAACGCTAATAATCAGGTGGATTTTGCAGCATTGCAGGAATATAATCCTGATATTTATGCGTGGATATATATTCCTAATACACAGGTGAATTATCCAATAGTTCA
Source organism: uncultured Pseudobutyrivibrio sp. (assembly GCA_902775195.1). Taxonomy (GTDB): domain Bacteria; phylum Bacillota; class Clostridia; order Lachnospirales; family Lachnospiraceae; genus Pseudobutyrivibrio. The sequence goes on along the minus strand of CACYLQ010000150.1, from coordinate 1,855 downwards.
GAATGCTAAAGATGATTATTACCTAATGAAAAATGTTGATGGTAGTAAGGGATATCCAGGAGCTATTTATACTAATAAAATCAATACAAAAACTTTTGCTGATTTTAACACAGTAATATACGGACATAACATGAAAAATAAGTCAGCTTTTGGAAGTCTGCATAGCTTTGATAATGCTGATTTCTTTAATCAAAATCAGGATATGTACATCTATACACCAGAAGGAGTATATACTTACCAAATATATTCTACAGTTAAGTATTCGAATGCACTGATTTTATCTGCATTTCCTTCATATACAGATGCTGGAAAGCAGAGCTTCATAAATATGTCTTTATCAGGATATGCGAAATCAAGTGTAGAGCATGTAAGGCCTGGTGTTCAGGTGACAGCAGAAGATAAACTGGTAACACTTTCAACTTGTATTAATGACAGTAGATATCGCTTCTTAGTGATTGCAAAACAAACAGGATTTGCAACCTATAATTATTAAAAGGGTAGCAAATTTTATTGTTATAGGTTTACGACGGTAGAGTTCTAGGGCGAAGGCTCTAGAACTTTTTCTGTTTAAGGCGTAATTACGGTATATCGAAATTGCGAATTTTATGCAAATTGTCACCTAAAAAGACACAATTGAGAAACTGTCCTTGATAGATTTGGTTTCCTTGCCAACGAAAAATCAAGGTTTTTTGATAATTTTTTAACGAGCGGAGTGTGTGAATTGAGCAAATTGGATGTAAAAATTCAGAAAACTTATCGATATACCTAAATGCTGACAAAATCTTTAATTGAATTATACATGTGGTTGTGTTAAAATTTAGCCATCGGCGGCATTGGGAAGTCTTTTTTTTTGAGGCGGCTCGTTAAAAAATTAACAGATTTGAACTTCCTTATTTGTTAAATATGACGAAACCCCAAAAATGGAATCCAGTGTCGAAACAAAAAGTATTTCTTAGAAAAAGGAGAAAGAAAACATGGGAAAAAAAGTAGTTATTGCTAGCGCATGTAGAACAGCCATTGGTACAATGGGCGGATCACTTAGCAACACTCCAGCAGTAGACTTAGGTGCTATCGTAATTAAAGAGGCAGTTAAGAGAGCTGGAATCAAGCCAGAGGACGTAGAGCACGTATATATGGGATGTGTTATCCAGGCAGGTTTAGGACAGAACGTTGCTCGCCAGGCAGCTATCAAAGCTGGTCTTCCAAATGAGACAACAGCTGTTACTACAAACGTTGTTTGTGGTTCTGGTCTTAACTGTGTTAACCAGGCAGCTCAGATGATCATCGCTGGTGATGCTGATGTAGTTGTAGCTGGTGGTATGGAGAACATGTCACTTGCACCATTCGCACTTCCAAACGGACGTTATGGTTACAGAATGACTTGGCCTTCAAACAGCCAGGGCGCTTTAGTAGATACAATGGTTAAGGATGCTCTTTGGGATGCATACAATGACTATCATATGATTAAGACAGCTGATAACGTAGCTGAGCAGTGGAAGCTTACAAGAGAAGAGCTTGATGAGTTCGCAGTTAACTCTCAGAACAAGGCTTGCAAGGCTATCGAAGCTGGTGCATTCAAGGACGAAATCGTTCCTGTAGAAATCAAGAAGAAGAAAGAAACAGTTATCTTCGATACAGATGAAGGCCCAAGACCTGGTACAACAATTGAAGGTCTTGCTAAGCTTAAGGCTCTTTATCCAGACGGAGTTGTTACAGCTGGTAACGCTTCAGGTATCAACGATGGTGCAGCTGCACTTGTTGTTATGTCTGAGGAGAAGGCTAAGGAACTTGGTGTTAAGCCACTCGCTACATTCGTAGCTGGTGCACTTGGCGGATGCGCTCCAGAAATCATGGG
>CACYLQ010000149.1 GCA_902775195.1 uncultured Pseudobutyrivibrio sp. | reverse complement strand
GAAGTGACACGCATCGGCATAAAGCCAGGTGTCATCGTAACATGGACTATAAATAAAAGAGCTAAAACAAGATGGGGACTTTGCAAGCAAAATCCAGATAAGACTTTTGAAATTCAGATTGCTGAGAAGCTACTTATTGATGATAGAATCTCCGAAATGGCCTGCAAGGAAACTATCATCCACGAAATACTTCACACCTGCAAAGGATGCATGAAGCATACTGGCAGATGGAAGTATTACGCGGAAGTTATGAATCAGGTCTATGGTTATAACATCAAGCGCGTTACCACCGGTGCAGAAAAAGGTGTTGAAGAATATACATCACAACATTCTATGGCCATCAAATACATTTTTACCTGTGAAAACTGTGGTGCCACCATATATCGTAAACGCGATAGTCGTTTTACAAAAAATTATCGTAAATACGGTTGTGCAAGATGTGGCGCTGTAGCCTGGAAGAAAGAGTTGGCATAATTAAAGCTCTGACAAAGGCTTGAAATCTAACTTTGTATAATCTTCTGATGCCGCCTCACGTGACTGGAATTCATCTTCCGATACGTTTTCCCATTCATCCTCTGTATAGCTTGTAAACCAAGGCTGATCTTCATTTTCGTATGCATCAATCTTGGTTCCCCATTGGTAAACCATTTCTGTTGAATTTGGCTCCAGGCAATAAACAAGCTTGCCATTTTCCAGCGCACCGCTTGAGTATTCATTTACAATCATACCGCCATCATAAATATAAAATCTATTTCTAGCTGTACCTGAAATTACGTGAGTAGGAAGGCCGTCAACCATTGTATATATGTCGTAAATAGACCCCTTCAGCTCGTCATCCATAAGACTTCCAACAAAAAGTTCATCTATTCCATCTTTGTCAGTGTCGTAATATGCAAAGCCGATATTTGAAAGGCTATCCTGACCAAGGCTATAAAATTCTGGGCTCATGCCATTCTGTTCAAATAAATTTGCATCCCAACCCTCTTCAAATGCCTTCTTATAATTTAAAATGATATTTCCATAAAGGTCTTCGCCCTTTGGTATATTTCTCGTAATCCCACTGAACTTCTGTGGCCTGGCCAAGTACTACTTCGTAACGCTTGCCATCTGCATCTGTCAACTCGCCCTTTTTTGTATAAGGTCCACCAGCAAATTCGGATGGAAGTGGTCTTGCCCAAATCGTAAATACCATTCCATCAAAACCAGCATCTTTTGATTCTTTGTGATAGATAGTAATCTGATCATCCTTAACATCCGATACGTAGACGCCCTCTAAATCTGCAGGCATGGTAATTTCAAAAAGTTTGTTTGAAATCTTTTCTCCTGCCGCGGTATTTTCTGCTGTGTTTTCTGTCGCCTGGGTTTCGGTTGTTTTTGTCTCCTGCGCATTATCAGCTTTGTCTGCGCCACATGCTGAAAGTAATAGCATAGAGCAAATAATTAATGCAATTCCCTTATTTTTCATACTGTTTCTCCTCGTGTAAATATTATTGGGCACTAAAGCCATATACAATATTATCATAACGGGATTCACAATCTAGTCTCCAAACGCAAAGTTCATTATAAGTTCATACTTTCAGTTTTTTGCAGCTCTATATATTCTGCTATTATATTCGCCAAATATTTTTTTCGAATCTTTCGGCCGTAAGGAATTTCTTATAGAATCGTGAATATAAATCCCACGCCTCATCCTTATTGCGGCACTTTTTCTTGCCCGCTTCAAGGATGATGTATTTGACTCCAAAGCATTCCACACGCAAATCCGTATCATAACAATTGTTGCGTAGATAAAATCCCAAGCGTCTGGTCTGAAGTGTTTTTTGCGCCTCATCATCGGTATAGGCAGGGTCTTCTACCTCTCCTATGATTCTATCTGCATTGCCAAGATAATCATCTATTAAGGTAAGAAGATTGGCTCCTACGCCTTTGTTTCTGTGCTCTGGGAAAATAGCTATGTAATCTATAAGATAGCTGTTTTCTAGCTTTACCATAAAGGTGTAGCCCACCATCTCCTCTTTTTCAAAAAGTCCCAAGCAATCATAAAAGCCATCCTGTACTGACTGCAGAATCATTTTCAGTGGCTTTAGCTCATCCTTCGGGAAATCTATAACCATGTGCTCTTGATAGAGTTTTGTTATTTGGTTTTCGTCTAATCGTTGTAGTTTCATGTTCTATATTTACCGAATACTTAAATTGCACCAAACTGCATCTTATAGTATTTCTCGTAGATACCTCCTTCTTTGATTAATTGCTTGTGGGTACCTTTTTCTTTAATACCATCCCCATCCAAAACAATTATTTCATCAGCACCAAGAATAGTAGACAAACGATGGGCTATTGTGATTGTTGTTCTACCTACTGCAAGCTTATCTAAGCTTTCCTGAATATATCGCTCACTTTCATTATCAAGTGCACTGGTTGCTTCATCCAAAATTAATATAGGTGGATTTTTCAGGAATACTCTTGCGATAGCGATACGCTGCTTTTGTCCGCCAGATAATCTGGTGCCTCGCTCACCTACCTCTGTATCAAATCTATCAGGAAGGCTTTCGATGAAATCCAATAAATCTGCATTTCTCGCAGCCTCTACAATTTCTTCCATGGTAGCATCCTGCTTGCCGTATGCTATGTTTTCTTTTATCGTTCCATTGAACAGATAAACATCCTGTTGAACTATTCCAATATAAGAGCGCAGTGATTTTTGAGTCACATTTCTGATATCAACACCATCTATACGCACACTGCCGCCGGTAACATCGTAAAATCTAGGAATAAGTGCGCAAAGTGTAGTCTTTCCACCACCAGAAGGTCCCACTATAGCAACAGACTTTCCTGCATCCACATGCAGATTGATATTCTCTAAAACTGTCTCCTCTTCTTCATATGAGAATGATACATTTTCAAAATCGATAACACCCTGCACATTATTTAACTCTTTGGCATCCTTGTCATCAACAATATCAGGCATAGTATCCATTACTTCTGTAAATCTTTCAAAGCCTGCAAGTCCTTTTTGAAGCTGTTCTGTAAACTCCACAAGAACGTTAACCGGATTAATAAAGATGTTGATATACAGGGCATAAATCGCCAAATCCTCAACTGAAATCTGCCCCTTTGCAATGCAATAGCCACCAGAAATCAGCACAGTCATAAACATCAGACCTTCAAACATACTATTTCCAGAATGGAACATTCCCATCTGTCTATAGTTTGCCTTTTTAGAATCCAAAAAGGCTAGATTACTTTTATCAAACTTCTTCTGTTCGATATCCTCACCGGTAAATGACTTTACTACTCTGATTCCGCCCAAAGTATCCTGTAAAGAAGAATTTATTCCTGCAATCTTCTTTCGGTTATCAGAAAATGTACGTCGCATTTTGTGGTTCTGATTTACCGCAAAAATACCCATAAATACCACAACAATAGCCAGACAAAGTGTCATAGGTACGTTGATTCTCATTAAAAGTATAAATGAACCTACTATCTTCACCACTGAGATAAATATATTCTCAGGTCCATGATGGGCCAGCTCTGAAATGTCAAACAGATCCGACACCAGCTTACTCATCATCTCTCCTGTATTGTGAGTATCATAATAAGAAAATGAGAATGCTTCAAAACGCTCAAATAGCTCTCTACGCATTCCAGACTCTATTTTTGCACCCATCATATGACCTTGATAAGTAACATAATATTTGCAGGCTGTCCTTATCAGATACATGACAATCATAAGCAGTGCAATCCAACCCAAATTCTTAAGAATGATTTCCGGAGCCTCAAGATATAGTGTCTCTCTTAAAAACCTAAGTATCTGCGGAAACGCCAGATCAATTACAGACAAAATAGTTGCACAAATTAAATCTAAAACAAACACACCTATGTATGGTTTGTAATATGGGATAAATCTTTTAATAAGCTTCATTTCTAATTTCCTTCTTCTAAAAAATATTTCATAGTATTAGCACATAGTTTAATTGATTACAATTTAATTGTCCAGCGTTTTATACAGTTACCACCAATAAAAAAACAAGCTGCCCCAAAAGGAACAACCTGTTTTTTTCTTCTGAATATCTTTCAATCTGCTTTTCCAACTGATTTGCATATTTAATTTCATCCTCAACAATTGCAATCTTCATTTAATACCTCCATTATTTTTAGGTATGATACTATCTAATGTCTGGCTGATAGCCAATTAGAATCTACACACTTGCCCATAAATAGATTACAACTTATCGTACTTATCTGCCTTCCCCTTTGCCTTTGCCACCGGATACTTAGCCTCATTCTGATCCATCTTCTTATTGATAATCTCATCAGGATCAACTCCAAGCTTATCTGCTAAGTTTTGGCAATAAACCATAACATCAGCCAGCTCTTCCTTAACATGCTCCACGTCGTACTTATCATCATCCCACTGGAAGCACTCAAGTAGCTCAGCCGCTTCTATAACTATTGATTTTGCCAAGTGCACTGGAGCGTGGAACTGGTCCCAGTCACGGTCTTCTGTGAATTTTCTAATTCGTTGTATTGTTTCGTCTCTCACCACAAATCTCCAATCTTTTCTTCAAATATTCTTCCATATTTTTATCTGTACAATATATATAGCACCCTTTCATTCCTCTAGTGAGTAAAGTTCTATACGTATTTTTTATTATCTCATCAGCACGCTTTTTGGCTAATTCTGGATTTTCCTTGTATAGTTTTTTTATTCCTTTAAGCGACTGATCAGTTCGTGCTCTTCTGGTAAAATCAGTTACTACTTTACCATCTTCATAACGCAAATCATCACCGATAATTACACCTACATAGTCAAATTCCAAACCTTGAGATGTATGTATACATCCAACCTCATTTACCGATGTTTCACTCACTGCAAAAGGTTCTCCACTTCCAAGGTTCCAACTCATTTCAAAATCACCAATTTTTATATCGTGATAATTGGTATTATTCTGTTCAGATTTGAGCCATTCCCAACAATATCCCGCCAATACTCTAGCACGATTTGCTAATTCATTTTTATCCTTAACAAGCTTCCACATTTCAGTAGGGGAATCCATAATCCTTATGTCATAATCTATCCCCTCTAAATCATAATTAGCAGTTTGTCTAATATCTAAAACATCATCAATCCATGCAAGATATCCATCTGAACCATTACATCTAAATTGAGATTGAAGCTCCAAATATGATACTTCAGAGCCTTCCTCATCTGCCCATTTTTCTATTTCTTTTACAGAGCCTATATCATCCATAGTTACTCGTTGACTTTCATCAATAAAGAAAACACTACAATAAGCAGAATGAATGATTTCTTTAATTTGGTTTTCTCCCATGTTATGGAACATGCCTGATTTTTCATTCAAACGATGTGCTTCATCAACAAGCAAAGTATGAGCAACATTTAGCCCTGTCTCAGTGTATGTTCCAGAGCCTTTAAACATATTATCTACACTGCTCTTTCGCATGACACCTTTAAGTTTTTTCAAATAGACCTGTCTTGGCGCACTATTCTTAGAAACATACTGTACCATTTGATCTCTTGCGGTAAGCTCAGCAAGAAGATTAATTGCTATAACAGACTTACCTGTTCCAGGGCCACCTTTAACAATAATCGTACGCTTCTTGTAATCTT
>CACYLQ010000148.1 GCA_902775195.1 uncultured Pseudobutyrivibrio sp. | reverse complement strand
AATATATCTTTTAATATTCCAAAGGTTTCTCTAACCATGTTGTTAGGAAGATACTGGTATTGTGTAAAAGCTGCAATACCTGATATTTTGGCATTTGTGTATCGTTTTGCTATCATCACTCCTCTAAATACATGAAAATTGTTTGTGACAATGCATATCTTCATGTCGTTATCTGTATCTATCAGTGATAGTGCATTACTAATATTTTCATCAGTATCAACTGAATCCTTTTCCACTAGAATTCTATCTTTATTAATTCCTTGTGATAAAAGATATTCTTGTCCACCTTCGCCTTCAGAGATAGATTCATTAGCCCCTTGGCCACCTGTAACTATGACTTTGGTATCAGGATTATTATTTAGATATTCAATAGCTGAATCAAGCCTAGCTTTATAAACTACACTTGGTCCCCAGTCTCTCATTTGAGCGCCTAAAACAATAATATATTCAGCTCCACTTTCACCTTTTGAAAAGAACTGAGTAAGGATACATCCTTGGCAAATGATAAAAATGGTAAGGCATATTGCTACTATGCTTCTAAAAGCATATTTTATAGCTTTAGGGACTTTAGGCCATAAGCTTTTTTTATCCATCAAATATAAGAAGCCCCAAAATATAGCCGCAAAGATCCATATAATAAATGAAAAGGTACCACTTCCTACCATGAATACCGCTACAGAGTAAACCAATGAAAGAATAGCAAAAAGTGCATACAATCGTCTTAACTTATGCATTACTGATACCCCTTTCGCTCTTTGGCCGTTTCAATAAGCTCTTTTGCTTCTTCAAAGAAGGGCAGCCGTTTTCACTTCTTAGGGTTTCTACTATTTCTTTTAATCTGTCGATTTCTGCCATAATTACCTCTATTCACTATGAAATGATTTTATAATAATCGGAGTGACGCGATTTGAACGCGCGGCTTCTACATCCCGAATGTAGCGCTCTACCATCTGAGCCACACCCCGTTAAGAAAATGGCTGCAAAGATTACTCCTTGCAGCCTTATATATTTTAGCGGGTAAGCTTAGCTTGAACCCGCAGTGTCGAGTTTAGGCCTCCACAATGTGGAGGAATTGACGTCTTTTCATAAGCAAGACCTCCTCTCCTAAATTCAACATTTATTATAGCCTAGTGCTATATCTTTTTCACTCATAGAAAGGACATTTTTCTTTAATGCATTGTTGATTCATGCTGTGAAATTCACAAGTCTGTGGTTCGTATTCTAGTTTTACATCGTAGTGATTATTGATATATTCAATGCCATGTTTAAATGCTATCATTGCATCTCTTTTACAGCATCTTGGACCATTAATCTTTCCAAGTTCACCAATAGCATCAGAAGTATAAGCCATATGGTTTCCCCATGTACCATCATCAGATAGAGGTCCTGTCTTATCTAATATAGAAAGAACTGCACCAATAGACGTAATAGCACCACAGATACCCCAGTGACCACACATAGCCCCTGGCATTTTTAATCCTTCAGACATTAGTCTCTCTAAACCTTCATCTAGGTTTATATTTCCACCTGCATTATTGTATGCTACTAAAACACAAGCTCCATCTAATATATGATGTTCTGGCCCATGCATACTGATGTAATCTTTAGATGCCATTCTTTTAAATATCTTTACAGGATTAATTCCAGTTTCTTCTTTAATATCTTGTATTATTAGCTTTGCCTTTTCTTCTACTGTCATAGATTATTTCCTTTACTCGATATTACAAATTTATTCTCATGGATACTACGCCATTATCGCATCCCAATTCTTCAAATCTCATTCGCTTGTACAATTTATAAGCAACCCCCATTACATCTGGTCTGGTTGTAAAGCAAACTTCTTTATAACCCAATTCACGAGCTTGAGCAATCATTGAATTAAGCATGATTCTAGCATAGCCTTTTCCTCGGAATTCAGGTTTTATATATAGACGCTTTGCTTCACAAATATTATCATCCACCTTTTTAATAGCTATACATCCAAAAGGTGCATCGTCTTCATAGCCAAGGAGTATTGCTCCACCTGAGTAAAAGTTTTTCAAATCTGCAAGTTCCTTATCAAATGATACAAAGCAGCCCTCCGCACCTTTAATCCCAGAATACTCAACAAATAAATCCTTTATAGTAGAATAATCTTCTGAACATTTAATTTCTGTCATTGGTTCCCCCTCGTATTCATGTTAATCTTCGACTTCGATATTAAATATTACTGTCTCTCCTTTTTACTATGCTCGCGTCAGCGAGTGGTCCCCTACAAAATATCTTCATAATCCTGGCTATAGAAATTCACATGATTGATATCTGTGCTTCTATTAGTAAATGCTGGATATAGGAATCCCGCCTCCGGCGAATGGGGCACCTGCTCCTCATCCACTGGGGAAATCGCCATTATCAGATACTTATACACCTCTTCCGATTCATCCTGATAAGACTTGTCGCTGCCCTTGATTGGCACGTCATAAGCACCATAGTATACATATATGGCATAGGGTCTTCCCTTAGGATATTTCTCTGCAATCAGCTCGTATAGATTCAGCATCAGCGCATCATTTTTCAATTCGCATTCACGAATTGCATATATCATCTGCCAGATAGAACCTGGCCCCAGTCCGGGGATTTTATACTGAATCAACTCCTCATTTGGCTTTGCAAATGGTATCGTCTTTGCGATATCCAGGCATCTGTTCTTTTCCGCTCCCTTTAGGTTCAGGAAGCTTGTATTAAGGCACCTGCGATTCTTGCTAGGTTGCTGCGAGCTGATGTGAATCTGCGTGTCAGCTCCAGCATGTCGTCTCTTTTTATCTGTCCCATGTTTGTGTCCTTTGCTCCCTAGAACCTTAACTTATTCTGAAGTTCCGCTTTGATACTCTCGACTCTTCTGATAGCATCATCACACTGCTTCTTGCCATCACTAATCTGTGACTGTACCAGAATGTCAGCTACAAATCCATCAAAGAAGAAATCTGCAAAGGTGAGAAAATCATTAATGTGAACAGAACTATATCCACTGACATCTCTCAGTTCTTTGCTAAATCTCTGGAGGGCATATCTGGCATTATCAATCTCACGCTCTGCATCACCCATTTTGCTATGCTTCATTATTCCAGAAATCAATCCACCGCCAAACATATCTAGCAAGCCCCAATTGCCTGCACTATCCAGATACTTTCTGGCTGAGCGAAGATGCACTAGCGCATTATCCGCAGCCTCGATTGCTTCTCTGATTTCTCTTGTTTCTACTTCATTCATATCATAATCTCTCCTGAAAAACTTAATCCGCCGCAACCAATGAAACTATTCCAACAATAAGCAGGATTGGAAATGCCAGGTATAGTAAACCACCAAACACCATTCCCACTAAAATCAAAGGAAGAAAAACTATATACATTAGTACTTTAAACAGGCCCCAAGTAGCTCTAAAGGCAAACCCAATCATCTTTCCAAACACCATTAAAAATAATAAAAAGAATAAAAAAGTCATGGCAAATCCTCCTAATAATCAATATCCACTTAACCTTTTTTCCAGGTCTTTTTGTGTTTTCTTGATTATATTTTATAAATATATGGCCGCTAAATATATCGCTACTTGAGCAAAAGAATACTCCCTATTTTTCATTTTTTGCGAAATAAACCCGGCAATCCCCAGCAAAGCCTATATATGCCTTATTACTTCAAATCGTTGCAGGCTGATTGGCTCATTCTCTCCAATGCCGCCCTTTTGTCTGGCAATAGAAATCTGCTGATTAACAGAAGTCACCCCGTCCAAATCCGGAAGAAGCAAGCCTCTTCTGCCGCCGCTGCTAACTATGACGCCATATCTTTTAACATCCAATTTATCCGGTGAATCAATGGCCTCTGGCGCACTTAAAACATCTACATTTATTTCCAGGTCAGGGATTTCTTCTGGGCTGATAGGGTTGAATCTGTTGTCCCTGGTAGAGGCGCTGATTGCATTTTGAATAATCTCCTCGGCCACGCATTTAGTGGTAGGAAGAATTGTTCCAATGCAGCCTCGTAAGCGTCCTGCTTTGTGAATAGATACGAATGCCCCTGCCTGAGTTTCCAGCATTTCCTTTGGCAAATCCATTGGAAGCGGCAGCACCTTTTGATTTAGAATGTAGCTCTCCAAGGATTTTCTCGCAAGCTTTACATATTCATCTGATGATACGTTTAAATCATCTAATGTCTCTCTTAGCTTGGCAAGATAAATGTCTCTGAAATGACGGCGTTCGTCCGCCCCTGCTGGATAAAATGATGCTATGCCATAGCCCACTCCGGTTACATCCTGATGAGAATACACGGTAGCATCTACGGCCATTCCGTCCAGTGCTCCAGCCATAATCACAAACGAACGATGCCCACATTCCGCAGCCTTTTCGCAAAAATCTTCCTTGAAATCAAACATTTCGCCAAAAGCGGCACGCTTTGCCACGTCCATAATTCGCTCATCATAAACAGGCCCTTCTTTTGAAAAGCCGTATGGTCCGTAGTCTTGCAGTTTGTGGGACAAATCCCCGCTAGCCACGAAAACCGCTCTTCTACCTGTATCATTTACTGCCTTTTGAATCATCTGACCAAACCGATAATGATCCAGCAGTCCCAGGCCAGATAAACCGATTCTCACAATCTTTCCGCCTTTGTATTTTTTACGAATAAACCATAGAGGAACCATGGTGCCGTGGTCCAGCTCCGGCTCCCGCTCCCCTAAAGTTCCTGCTGCAAAATCTTCTTCATAGGCAATGTCATTAATCGCTTCCACCAGCTTCTCGTCGTACTCCTCTTCAAAAGAAACTTCCGGCGCATTGAATCTGGCAAATGAGCCTTTCGCTCTCTTTCCTGGAGAAATATGAAAATAATCAGTGTACATAATGCTATGAGGGCTTGTGATGATGATGGTTTCCGGCGCAATTTTTGCTATCTCATCTGCCACCTTCTCATAAGCCTCTGTAGTTTCTTGAATTTGTTTTTCCCCACCTCTTCCAACAGCTGGAACAATCAGCGGTGGATGTGGAACCATAAATGCAGCTTCTATTGCCATAGTCGTCCCCCCCTTAACAGTTTCCTGTATATACGTATGTCAAATGCTTTTCTGCTATAGTTTTCAAGTGATAGATTGTCTCTACCGGTGTTGCTTCCTTGTCTAGCATATGAAATCTAGGAAAGAATCTTGATATATGAAGTGGTATGTCCTTATTTAATGAAGCAATCCAGGCACTCAGCTCATCCATTTCTTCATCGGAATCATTTTCCCCTGGAATTATTAATGTGGTCAGCTCTAGGTGGCAATGCTTTGTAGCTTCACTAATAAAATCCATTACCATCTTTCTATTTCCTTGCAAAACATCTTCATAATAGTGATCCGTAAATCCCTTTAAATCGATGTTCATAGCATCTACGTATTTAAATAGTTCTTTTACAGTATCAACCTCTGCCATACCGTTTGAAACAAGTACGGTTTTCAGCCCCTTTTCTTTCAACAGTCTTGCTGTATCTAGCACGTACTCATAGTAAATGAGTGGCTCATTATACGTAAATGCGATACCGATATTTCCATTAGCCGTTTGTTCCTCGGCTATCCTTGCAAGCTCTTCTGGCGAAACATAGGCTGCTTCTCTTTTAAAAGATTCCACCTCATTCCCCCAAGAAATATGATAGTTCTGGCAAAATGGGCATCTTAGATTACAGCCATAGCTTCCCACCGACAGTATTCTGCTTCCCGGATGAAAGCGATTCAGTGGCTTCTTTTCTATAGGATCTAGGGCTATCGACGTAAGCTTCCCATAATTGGCCGGAATGACTTTACCATCCTTGCAAGTTCTTACTCCACAAAACCCAAAGCTCCCTTCGGTAATATTGCATTGTCTGAAACATAGATTGCATTTGGCCATAAGCACCTCAATCTCCTATTTCCTTAAATTTTCTTCCTTCTCAAAAAATGCCGTCTTCAGCTGCAGATATTCTTCATCAGTGCAAACTTCTCTACACTTAGGTTCAAAAGATTTAGTGACCTGAAAACAAATGCTTATATCCTTTTCCATTTTAGTATACAGAACCTAAGGCCAAATTAAAATAATCTACAGATATTATTATTTGGTTCTTGATTAAGCGTTAATATTGTTATATATTTCTATTGTTTTTCAAATTCTCATTCGAGTAATAACTCCCTGTTTTTACTATTAACTTAGAAAGGACATTAATGAACAAATCTTCATCACTAGAGCAAAAAATTGCATCTTTAAATTCTGAGCTAGCCAAGATTACCAAGGAACTTTCTAAAGCTCCTAATTGGTCACTTAATGCTGTGAAAACTTCAAATGGTTTCAAATATTTTCAAATAGAAAAGGACCATGGAAATGTAAAAAGAACTTACATCAAAAAAGAAAATATCGAATTAGCAACCGCCCTTGCCAAGAAGCGATATAACAAGGTTCGCAAACACGAAATCGAAAATGAGATAGCTTCAATTAAACAAAAAATGGATAGAACTCCCAAAATCTCATCAACAGATCTACTCTATAACGTTCCAGGCTATAGTAACCTTCTTCAAGCCTTGCTAAATCCTAATTACATAAAACAGCAGAAATGGCTATCCCAGCCTTATATACATAATGATAAACACCAGGAAACGCTTCGATTTAAAACATCTGCTGGAATCACCGTCAGATCTAAATCAGAAACTCTTATAGTTCGTGGATTATCAGATTATAATATTCCATTCAAATATGAATGTGGGCTCGAGATTAATGGAACTATATATTTCCCAGATTTTACAATATATAAAGCTTCTGAAGACACTGAATTAATCTGGGAACACTTTGGAATGATGGACAATACTGAATATCGATTCAATGCAATGAACAAACTTAATAGTTATATCAATAACGGCTATGTCCCAGGCCATAATCTGATATGCACCTTTGAAACTATTAATTCACCGCTTACTGAAGATATTATTAAGAGAACCATTGAAGCTTACCTGCTAGACAAAAAGGTATAACCCTCTATAATTATTGCTCTTAGTTATACCCTTTTGTCTTCAATACAATGTCTCATTACCCACAAAAAGGTATAACCTCAGGTAAATTCCCGAGCCAGTTATACCTTTTTAGCTTCAATATAGTGCCCCATTGCCCGCCAAAAGGTATAACCTCCAGTAAATTACCACTCTGGTTATACCTTTTTGACTTCAATATAATGACTCATTGCCCACCAAAAGGTATAACCACTTCCCATATCAGCCCATGATTATACCTTCAAATCAGCCGGAGCCATTTCACAAAAGATATTGACCCTAACGTTACGTCATAGTTTATTGTATAATTACCACGGAGGGAAAAGCAATGATGACAGTAAATGAAGTAAGCAAATTAGCAGGCGTGAGTA
>CACYLQ010000147.1 GCA_902775195.1 uncultured Pseudobutyrivibrio sp. | reverse complement strand
CACAGCAGAAGGAGCAGAAGGAAAAGACAGCTATGATGTCTGCACTTGCAATCGGTGATACAGTACTTACTACAAGTGGTTTCTATGGCGTAGTTATCGCTATTCCTGATGACACAACTGTTATCGTAGAATTTGGTAGCAACAAGAACTGCCGTATTCCAATGCAGAAGGCTGCAATTTCTCAGATCGAAAAGCCTGAGGACGCTGTTAAGGCTACAGAAGAAAAAGCTAAATAAATAATGAACTATCAGGACTGGCTAATGCCAGTCCTTTTTTTGTGTGCTGGGCGATAATGGAAATGATTGTTGATTAGTGAATTTAATATGAATAGTTACAAATATATTGACATTTTGCGGTCGGGGGGGATACAATAACGGTATTGAATGATAGTTAGACATCTCTAGCGAGGAATGAAAGGTAGGTAACAATTTTATGAAAAAGTTTTTATCAAAAGTATTAACTCTTGCTCTTGTATGTGCAATTGTTGTGACAGGTACATCAATCACATCTGAAGCAAAGGGTAAGAAGTCTTCAAAGAATGCTGTAGCTACAACTTATAGTAATAACGCTGTAGTAAATGATTTTGTATCAACAGCAATCAAGTCTAACGGTTTAGTCATTGGTGGAAAGTCATATAATTCACAGCAGGCGATTACTTTAGGTTTTGCTGCAAATTCAGCTGTGACAGTGTCGCCTATGTATTGGCAGGGTAACGGAACCTTTGTTCACGAGAACGGTTATGTTGAAGACGCTGGATGTGGTCGTAATTGTGGTTTTTGTTTATACGAAGATGGTTTTACAGGTTATGACGGCACATCATATGCTACTGCTGCCTATCACGGCAGTACCATTTACGATTCAGATATTACTGAATTTGAATTGAATGATATGAAAGCTTTTGGTTACACTAATTTTGATGATAACGCAAGACTTAACACTAATGGTGTATGGAACACAAACGCATTTATAGCGAATGGTATTAACACCCAGTATATCTGCTCTTGGATGCAGTCACGCGGACTTAATACATCAACTGATATTTATAACTATCTTGTTGCTAACGGTGCTACATTTACAGTGGATACAGGTCTCATCAGCAGCACTACACAGAGCTTTGTTTGTGTTCAGTGTCCAAATTTATGTTATGAAATTGACACCACAAATGGTAATACAGACATCCTCTATAATAACGAGAATTTATCAGGTGTCAATGTATTTTGGATTTATTCTGGAACATCTGACGGTTGTACGACTACTAATTGGAATAGCGTGGTTCAGCACTAATAACAAAACTAAACAGACAGGCCAGTTACCAAGTTGATATGTACCTAGAATCCTGGACACATATTTATGAACTAGGCTGAACACATGGATGCTATCCAGTATTGTTGTACAGGTGGCATCCATTTTGTTTTTGGCTGAATTCTTTTGTTATTGTAGTAATCTATATGCCAGCCTTGATTGGAATGAAAAATAAGTCCTTTAACCGAAGAAAATTTTATTTTGTCAACTACTTTTTTTATTTCGCAAGAACTCTGATCCCTTATCAAGCAGAGCTTTGGTAGAAGCCACAGGGTGGGTGAATTTTGCAATGTGTCTAAACTGGCCACGCTGAGTCTCGGTTGCATTGAGTATCCATTGCTTAACTGCTTCGGTAGAAATCTGTTCTTTTATTTCTGCAATCTTTTCAGTTGTCAGCTCTCGTTTTACAAAGGCAGCTTCCTTTCGGCCGGCGGCCTTCTCAATTTTGGCGACTTTGGCTTCAACGCGGTTTGCCTGCCAGGTTTCTATTCGCTCGGCCATCTGGTTGTTGATTTGTTCATTAATTCTCTCAAATTCCTTGGCGAAGGTAGTAAGAGCTGAAACTGTAAGAGCCATATCCATTCCAAATAGAAACATAAATATTAACGCTAAAAGCTCTATGAAGGTTTGTGGGATATGTCCTAGCATGTTAATAATAGGTGGTATAATAAGCTGTGTAACAATGATACCTGCAACTCCAAAACACAGGGTAAATGGAAGACAGACACGACCGTTAATATTTAAAGGTAAATCCGAGTAATCCCACCATCTTGCGTTGAACTTTTTCTCTAAAACATAGGAGGTAAAATACTCCAAAAATATGGAACCTATAGAACACACCAAAAAGATGGTTACATAGGATGCATTTTGTAGAATGCGAAAGGGTGAATCAATAAATATAATCTGAGCAAGTGTGGCTCCAACCCCATATAAAGGAATACAGGGACCATACAAAAAACCACGATTTTCCCATTCTTTTTCGTGGATTGTGCAGTAGCAGGTCTCATAAATCCACCCAATAAAACTATATATTATAAAGTACACAAAATATCTACTTAGCATAATATTCTCCTCTTTGTATTTAATCTATAGTATAGAAGAATTTGTGGTAGAAATAAAGCAAATGTTTCCAAATTCACTTGAAAAGATAGTATTGCTATGATATACTTCAACTGTTGCGGAATACGTGACGGTTATACAAAATTTAGCCTATAATGGGAGGCAATTATGCAGGCATTAAAGATAGTTCTTATTTTTTTATTAATCGCTATATGTGTGGCACTCACAGTAATTATTCTTTTCCAGGAAGGAAAGCAGAACGGACTTGGTTCTTTATCAGGTCAGCAGTTTGATTCATACTGGGGCCGTAACAAGGGCCGCTCTCGCGAGGGCTTACTTGTAAAGCTTACAACAGTATGTGTTATTCTTTTCTTTGTACTTTCAGCAGTACTTAATATTGGAAGTTTTTAAGAATGAATTGATTTAGGCCACCCTTAGGGGTGGCAATTTTTTTATAGGAGGCATATGAAAGAATTCGATAAACAGAAACATTTTTTGATGGATGTTTTTAAAAGCCCAGCGTATATTCCAATGAAGAAGAAGGAACTTGAGATTCTTCTTGATGTGGAAAAAGATAAGCGCAGGGAATTTGCAGAGGTTTTACAGGAATTGGTGGATGATGGTATGGTTGAAATCACCAAGCGTGGTAAGTATCAAATTCCTGAAAACAGACCAAAGTTCGTCAAGCTTAAGGACCATAAAACAAAAAAGCCATCAAAGGCAGAAGTAGCCAGAGGGAAGCAATCCCTTAATCAGGTTGCTAAAAATGCAAACAGACCAAAAAATGAAAATATTGAACCTGATATTATTGGTAGGTTCATTTCACATAAGGATGGCTACGGCTTTATAGAAGTAGAAGGTAGCGAGGAAGATTATTTCGTAGGAAGAGATAATACAGGTTTTGCTATGCAGGATGATACTGTAGCGGCAGTTCTCACCTTTGGGGCACCTGGCAAGCGTCAGGAGGCTAGGGTCATCAGAATCATCGCACACGGTTTTTCTGATGTAGTTGGAACCTACGAAAAAAGCTCAGGCTTCGGTTTTGTTGTAGCAGACAGTAATAAGCTTGGCCGTGATATTTTTATCCCAGCGGGTAAGGATATGGGCGCTGTCACAGGACACAAGGTAGTATGTCATATTGAAGATTATGGTGATGATAGTCATAAGCCAGAAGGTGTAATTACTGAAATCATTGGTCACAAGAATGATCCTGGCGTTGATATTTTATCTATTGTACGCGGCTTCGGTATTGAACCAGAATTTCCAAACAAGGTTTTGAAGCAGGCTACTACTGTAGCAAAGCCAGTATCTGAGGCTGATATGGCTGGAAGAAATGATTTAAGAGAGCTTCCAATAGTCACCATAGATGGAGAAGATACCAAGGATATTGATGATGGTGTTTCACTTACTATGGATGGGAATAATTATGTACTTGGAGTACATATTGCCGATGTTACAAACTACGTTCAGGAATCTTCAGCACTTGATGTGGAGGCTTTGAAACGTGGAACATCTGTATATCTTGCAGACAGAGTTATACCTATGTTGCCACACACTCTTTCAAATGGAATGTGCTCATTAAATGAGGGAGAGGATAGACTTGCTCTTTCATGTATAATGACCTTCAATCCAAAGGGAGAACTTATCAATCATGATATTTGCGAATCAGTAATTCACAGTAAGCATCGCATGACTTACACTAACGTATATGCGATAATGACTGGAGATGAAGAAATCAGAGCACAGTACGCTGATGTTTCTGATATGATAGACAAAATGTACGAGCTTTCTAAAATCCTTAGAGCCAAGCGTAAGAAGAGGGGCTCTATCGATTTCGATTTTCCAGAAACTCACATTATCATTGATGAAAATGGTAAGGTGGTAGGCCTTGCGCCATATGAAAGAAATGATGCTCATAAGCTTATCGAGGATTTCATGCTTGCTGCTAATGAAACAGTAGCGGAGCATTTCTCACTTATGGAATCGCCATTTGTGTATCGTGTTCATGGTGCGCCAGATCCTGAAAAGATGCAGACCTTAGGTAGATTTCTGGGTGCCTGCGGCTATAGTCTTAAGGGAAATAAGGATAGCATTCATCCAAAGGAAATTCAAAAGATGCTTGAGTCATTAGCTGGACATGAGGATGAAGCAGTCATTACTAAAATGACACTTCGCAGCATGCAACAGGCTAGATATGATACAGAATGCAAAGGACATTTTGGGCTTGCAGCGCAGTACTATTGTCACTTTACATCACCAATCAGAAGATATCCTGATTTACAGATTCACCGTATTATAAAGGATCATCTTCGTGGTAGAATG
>CACYLQ010000146.1 GCA_902775195.1 uncultured Pseudobutyrivibrio sp. | reverse complement strand
CCATCAGGACCTAAGTCTTCAAATAGAAGATGACGGTTTTTAAGTTTTTCTGTACCAGATCTGAAAATAGCATATAAATACTTTTCGTCTGAATATTTTGAAAACTTGAAGAAATCAGATGGTTCTATTCTGTATGTACGGTCATCCGGAAAAGAAGACATGGTTCCAAGAATAGCATCAAAAACAATGTTCTCATCAGTGGAAAACTCCATCTTACAATTCATGATAAGTGCATCGGTTCTATATGCAATACCAACACCACCTTTTTTAAGTGGATGTTTGTTATCCTGTAATGCAAGAAGCTTTAATAATGTAAGATGAGAATTATCATTGAAAGTTTCAACTAGATTATCTATAGAAATAGCTTCTTTAATATATTGTCTAATCTGTTCATCATCATCTGATAAAACAGATGCTCCGTTTGGATCAACTATGTCAGTAAGTTGTTCATCCTGATCAATAATCTTTCCTTGGGAGGTATAGGAAGTTTGGTGTGGAATCTGTCCTATGTTATGAGTTAAAGGTTCATCAATAAAATCACCTGTCACAGGATCAACCACTCTGTAATTTCCATTTTTATCTTGTCGTTTAATCGCCATTATTTATTCCCCTATGTGACATGATTTTTTTATGTCATGTCTTATATTATAGTGATTTGTCATAAGAAATTCAAATCAAATATGACAAAATAATAGAAAGACATAGATTCATAAGTGTGTTTTTTGTCACATGTAGTATTCCAAAAGCTTTTAGTGTGTTTTTTGTCATACCTAAATAGACATAAGATATGCGGGAACGCCCGTAAATACTGGGTTCCCAGCTTTATAATATATGGTGTGTTTTTTGTCACATATATAGTGAGTCAGGTGTCAGCTTTATTAGTGGTGTGGAATTTGTCATCTATATGGTAGTTATAGCCTATCTTGGTGTAGATTCTGTCATATATTATCGCTATAGCAACCCCTTAGAAACCGCGTAAAATCAAGGTTTCTAGGATATAAGCAGGGTGGTGTGAAATTTGTCACATATAGGATGTTATGACATGGTGATATTTTGTCACTTTAGGTGTAGAATCTGTCATAATCATGGATAAACAGCGTAAAATCAAGGTTTATTTAGTATAAAAACTGTCATATATGTAGGTGTGAAATCTGTCACAGTTAGAAAAGCCATTTTACCAGAAGGAAATAGTGGTGTGAAATCCGTCATATATATGTCATTGTGCAGTATTTGTCATAAATGGTGTGTATTTTGTCACAAATTGCTTAAATACGCCATTTCTTTAGAATCAACTTAGCGAGAATTTGTCATATGTATAAAGAAAATATGTCATGTGTGCTATTTGTCATATCAGGTGTGGAAATTGTCATATATCCTGAAAACCCTGGATAAATTGGCATTTTATAAAGATGTGATATCAATGCATGGAATATTATATGTCAAAGATGCATATTGTCATAATAGGTGTAATTTCTGTCATATATCGAGTTTTATTTGTCATTGATTGAAGGGGTAAATGACACTTATAGTAGATAAACTGTCATAAACTGGAGTGAGGAATGTCATAAGAAAACGCTGGGAAGCCTTGAAAATACTGGATTTTTTGCTTGCTGCTATACATTCTATACATAATTATACTTACTATACTAATCTATCTAACAAGATAGATAACAAAAAACAGGTCAACTGATGACCTTTTCTATATGACAACCTGGTTTTTACCATTTTGTTTACCATGATACAATTTATGATCTGCATCTTCCATCATTTGATTAATAGAAGTAGAAGATGTGTATGACGAAATACCAATAGTGACAGTAACGTATACGGATATATTGTTTTTATAAAAAATAGGATCTTTAGCTATGTCATTTCGTATACGTTCTGCAGCTGCTTTAGCTTTTTCAATATCAGTTTTAAGAAGTACTAATATTTCTTCGCCTCCCCATCTAAATACGTAATCATCCTTTTTAACACCAGTTGATATAGTGTGTGCTACATATTGTAAAACTTCATCACCACATTCATGGCCATAGGTATCGTTTACATGTTTAAAATCATCGATATCAATCATCATTAAACAAAATGTAGAATGATTTTTATGAGCATCCTCCAGAGCCTCGTTTAGATAGATATTCATAGTTCTACGATTTAATAGATGAGTGAGTGTGTCATAATTAATATGTTTCTCCAATTCTTCCACAAGATATTTACCTCCGAAGTATGTGATGAAAAGAAGAGTGGCTGTCGATAAAACTATACAAAACAATCTTAATATAAATGTTGGCCAAAATAGCGGGTCATTTAATGATAGGAAATGATATTCACCATTAATAAACCAGGATATGATTGTTGAAACAATAAGTGCAAAGCTGATGATAGAAGTAAATTTAATATCGAAGAAAACTATGGTGAGAGCAATAAAAAAGAAGATATATGCCCACCATTCTCTGTCTGTAATTAGATAGGTAATGTAATTCCACTGGGCAAAGACAAGAAAACCAACATATAATTTGGATAATAGGATTCTTTGTGGTTTAATTATTCCATTTTCATCAAGACTGGTTTTGAGCAGATAAATTGCAAAGCATAGATAGAACAGGTTGACAATGTCGTATATTACTAGAGGGATTACAGGAACCATAGGCCACCATCCAGCCAGCTTAAAAAACGTAAAAACGAAGGCCGATGTAGTGGCACCAGTTAAAGGTAGAATAATGATTACTCTAAACGCTCTATTAATGTATGCATCAATGGCAGATATTTCGTACATGTCCATAAATAATCTCCTAAATGTATAGGTATATAAAATGCTACACTAATATGATTATATAATGAAGAAATGTTAATATTTTTAATAAACTGTGAAATAAATATACCCCCATTTACCAAAGGTTTTGGTAGATGGGGGTAGTTTAATGATAATTGGGAGCTAGATTAATGATGCGATATCGATATTATCTCCTGTAATACCAACCCAGGCGCCATCTTTTGCTTCCTGTGCATCAGCGTGAGCAAGAAGCCATTTGTTTGTTGCTGTTAAGAGCTTATCTTCCTGGTTACCAGGAGTATATTCTGGCTTGCCTACATTTGTTCCTTTTGGAAGACCAACTAATACCTGGAAACCAGAGTCTTTGTGAGCCTGGCATGGAGCATAGTGAAGAGCTGTTGCGTAAACTTCAACCATAACTCCTTTAGGAACGAGAAATGCCTTAACCTTGCTTGAATCGATTTTATAATCTTCAATTTCTTCTCTTTTGGCAAGAAGAAGGATAAAGTCTGTAGCTCCAACATTGATTTCGCTTGAACGATGATATTCTAAGCAATTAAGCTTTGTATTGTGACCATTGCACCATCCAAACTGCATTGGTGAGCCACCAAAAAGAGTATTTGTGATAACGCTGGCTGCAGGAAGCTCCTGAAGAACCTTATCCTCAGCAACATAGTCTGTTCCTTCAGGAATAGGTGTTCCGTTGGCAAGGGCCTCAACGATTTGAGCCTTTTCAGAGTCATAGCCTTCGATGATACGACCATAGTTTGTAAACTCTGGATCATTTACATTTAAGATTTTCATACATATCCTCCTAATACGTGATTGTCATTTTATATGAAAATAATATATTGGAAAAAGGATTTTGTCGTATCAATAATTAAGCTATTAATAGTCAAAAATTGAGCTTTATTGGCGGCTGGCATATTTCAGAATACGTGTCATGGTACATACTATAATGTAATCAACAAAAGATGTAATATTGTAGATATCAGATAATTGCAACAGGTGAATAATGGAGTGGATTAATATGCATGAAATATTGCATAAAATTCGTAGAAATAAAGGCTAAATGGGAAAAAATATCGGATATACGTATTGACTCTAGGTTGTATAAAATGATATTATCCTCCGTGTTAGGCATATCTAATACTAGTTGGGTATATGCAACTACGCAAGGAGGAATAATCTTATGAAGAGAAAAGTCATAGCATTAATTTGTGCATCGATGACAGTATGTGCAATTGGATGTGGAAAAACATCTGATGAGGCTGTGAAAGAAACTGTGACTGAAACAGTGAAGGAACCAGAATATGTTTATGGTACAGCAACATTATCTTATGGTGAATTCTATGAAGGAGATGTAACTAGCACAGATTCCTACGACGGAGTGTCGTCTGCAACAACTGGAAAGTATGAAATCTTTCCAAACATGGATACTGATTTCGTAGATGAAGAGACTAATGCTGATGGATACCATATTAAGGGTATCAAAAATGTAAACGTAGCAGTTCCAGCTGATTCAGTTGATGACTACAAAGCGATAAATGACACTTTTGTAGAGTCTAGTGAAGAGCCAAGCCAGTATAAAGTAGTTACCATTGAAGATGGAAAGGCTGTTTATTCAGAAACAAAGCTTAATGTGGTGGATACTGTAACAGATGCAGATGTGGAATTGCTTACAGGAACTGTTTGGGGAGATTACGAGTTAGATGTTATAGAAAATTCGACAAGTTATATAAAGAATACAAGAGAAGATGGAGATTTTAAGATTGATTCCAATATTCAGGGAATTATCCTTGAAACTGAATCAGGTCTGAAGGTAGGAATGGAGTATCTACAGAGTGTATGGGTGCAGCCTTATGAAATATCATTTAACATATCCGCCGATAATTCGCACAATACACATGTAAGCTATGACAACCTGGCTGAGTTGGATAAATTAGAAAATGAAACAGTGACATCAATCACATTCATTAATCAGAACGATGCTT
>CACYLQ010000145.1 GCA_902775195.1 uncultured Pseudobutyrivibrio sp. | reverse complement strand
AAGAACAACAGACACCATAGAAAATGCGCTAAGTGCACGCACAAACACACTTCTTCTCTTCATTCTATACCCTCCCTTAAGTTTTCTTCTGGTCGCAACCGATTGCAAGTGATAATATAGCACTTTAAATCCCGTAAATTCCATTGACATTACAAACGATTTCCAAGAAAATTCTTTGTTAAAACCCTACATTTTTGCGCAGTTGTTGCGCAGATATTCCAGCATAAAAAAGAACATCCAGTAGCTATCGTTCTTGATAGCCCGCCTGGATGTCCCAAGTGTTTTTATATTTATATTATTTTGTACCGAAGATTCTGTCTCCAGCATCGCCAAGACCTGGGCAGATGTATGCGTCGCTGTTAAGCTCGCGATCGATGTGACCTACATAAATCTGAACGTCTGGATGTGCCTCGTGAAGAGCACGAACTCCTTCTGGAGCAGCGATGATAGCCATAAATTTGATGCGCTTACCACCGTGCTGCTTGATAAGGCTGATAGCGTCGATAGCTGAACCACCAGTTGCAAGCATAGGATCTGTTACAACGATAAGACGCTCCTCGATTGGGCTAGGAAGCTTGCAGTAGTATTCGTGTGGAATATGTGTCTCCTCATCACGGTACATACCGATGTGACCAATCTTTGCTGTAGGAACGAGCTGCTGGATACCGTTAACCATACCAAGACCTGCACGAAGGATTGGTACGATTGCCATCTTACGACCAGCGATAACTGGTGCCATGCACTTCTCGATTGGTGTCTCGCATTCGATGTCTACTGTCTGTAAATCGTTAAGGGCTTCAAAAGCCTCGAGCATTGCTATTTCTTCTACAAGAGCTCTGAACTCTGCTGTTCCAGTGTTCTTGTCTCTGAGCATTGTGATTTTGTGCTGAAGTAAAGGATGTGTTAACTCTACTACATTATCTAACTTTTCCATTAGATTCCTCCTAATATTTAAGATAATTATTTATTTGAGCTTGCATTATTTTCTGCAGCTTTAAATTTATCACCAGCTGGGATTACAGTATCCATTGCACCGTACTCGTAATCTCTGCCAGGGATTATCGCGTTAAGTAAGATTCCTGCGATTGCAGCAATAGCGAGGCTAGTAAGTGTGATGTCTGTGCCTGCTACTGTGAATGTAAGACCATCAGAAAATCCAAGGCCTGAAACAAGGATGACTGCTGCAATGATAAGGTTTCTAGACTGTGTGAAATCTACCTTGTTTTCTACAACATTTCTTACTCCTATTGCACTTATCATACCATAAAGCATGAAGCTTATTCCACCTACAATTGCGCTAGGCATTGTACCGATGATACCAGCCATCTTAGGGATGAATGAAAGAACGATTGCATAAACAGCAGCGATTCTGATTACCTTTGGATCGTGAACCTTTGAAAGCTCAAGTACGCCCGTGTTCTCACCGTATGTGGTGTTTGCAGGGCCACCGAACATTGCTGAAAGTGATGTTGCAAGTCCGTCACCGATAAGTGTGCGGTGAAGACCTGGGTCAGAAACTAAATCCTCTCCAACGGTTGCAGAGATTGCTGACATATCACCGATGTGCTCCATCATAGTAGCAAGAGCGATTGGTGCCATAACAAGGATTGCTGAGATGTCAAATTTGCAGATGAAGAAATCTGGCAAACCTACCCATGCAGCCTGGTTAACTGATGCGAAGTCAAATATTGCACTGCCGTCAGCATTTGTCATACCAAATGCATTGAAGATAATTGCGCAAACATATGAAATTGTAACACCCATAAGAATTGGAATGATTCTGAAAATACCCTTACCCCAGATATTGAAGATAATAACTACTGCAAGAGCTATAATAGCAAGAAGCCAGTTCTGCGAAGCGTTTGTGATAGCAGATGGCGCAAGTGAAAGTCCGATACAAATGATGATTGGACCTGTAACAACAGGTGGTAAGAACTTCATAACCTTCTTAATACCAACCATTTTGATAACAACTGCAAGTACTAAATAAAGAAGACCTGCAACTACGATACCACCACATGCATATGGAAGCTTTTCGCCCATTGTCATGTTTTTGAAAATTCCTGTATTTAAATTAGCAACTGTGTGAAATCCGCCAAGAAAAGCAAATGATGAACCAAGAAAAGCGGGAACTTTGAACTTTGAACAAAGATGGAAAAATAAGGTACCGATACCGGCGAAAAATAAAGTGACTTGAATTGAAAGGCCTTGCCCTTCGAAATAATTGTTGACCAAAATAGGAACTAAAATAGTCGCTCCAAACATCGCGAATAAGTGCTGAAGCCCTAAAATCAACATTTTTGGTCTGCCTAGTGTCGAGGCATCTTTGATTGGTGCATGTTCTCTCATACATTTCCTCCTTAAATATACTCAAACTTTCAATATCCTATCACAAATCTTTTTATAAGTCTACTACAAAATAAAAAGATTTGCGATTAGTCCTAAAATCAAAAGATGTACTGGGTAGAATAAGTAAAAGAAAAGCCTAAGTGCTTTGTTATCCAATCCTCTGTTTCCTTCGTAAAAATACATAGGAATAAGCATAAGAAATGCCCATGCTTCTATTGAGCCATCACAAACAGCAAGTACAGCTACGCCTGTAGCAAATGATATCAGTCGATCCATCTTAGTGCCGTTTCCTCGCCAAGCATACATAACGGCGATGCAGCAAATACCACCTGGACCATAATCAAGGTTAGTAAGATATGCAAAAAGCATTCCTGCAATAAGTACCAATAATTTATATATATTTAAAAGCTTGATATCGATTGGCTTTTTTTCGATTTCTGAAGTCACATAAAGGACGATTAGTCCAACCAACAGCTCCCATAAAACATTATTTCTTTCGAAAGTAAATAATGTGCTTCTGCTTACAAGGTTAAATGGGATTTCTGAAATCAGTGCAACAAGTAATAATCTAAGGCCATATTTTTTGATATTGCGGGTGTGCAAAAAGCCTTCCACCAACATGTAGCAATAAATCGGAAATGCCATGCGGCCTATATGCTCAATGCCCTGCCTAATCATGTTTGCCACCAGCGCAACACCCATGTGATCTATCAGCATAGTGATGACTGCTATAAATTTTAAATCTGTTCCTGTAATTTCAAACCCCGTTTGCTTTGTGCCCATTATTTTACCAACCATTCAATAAATTCTCTGACAGCCCCTCTTCCACCGTCCTTTTTAGATACAAAATCTGCTAAATCGATTACCTCATCGCAAGCATCTGCTGGACAGCCCACTAATCCGCCGGCCTCCTGAATGCGCTTCATACAATCGTAATCGTTCATGTCATCTCCACAGTAAGCGCACTGTGAAAGGGCTACGCCAGATTTATCCAAAATCTCTGTAAGCTTTGCGAACTTGTCAGCAACGCCCTGGTAGATTTCTGTAATACCAAGCTCCTTAGCTCTGTTTTCGACGATTCTGCTGGTGCGACCAGTGATGATAACTGGGATGATGCCATTTGGCATGCCGATATGGCAAATTCCGTAGCCATCCTTTGCAGAGAAGGCCTTCATAGCCTCACCGTCCTGACCCATGTATATATGTCCATCTGTAAGAGTGCCATCAACATCAAGCACTAAATATTTAATATTCTTCATAAAAAAACTCCTTAGAAAAACTCTAAGGAGATTTTAACATATTATGCAGTAACTTTCCTCTGTGAAATACTTTTAATAGCAAGAAGTGTTCCAATCATGAGGGCGATACCGATGATTAAGCAGATGGCCCAGTTTCTAACGAAACCTGAAATGATGTAAGAAACAAGGGATACTGCTGCAACTGTGATGGCGTATGGAAGCTGTGTGCTTACGTGTTTGATATGTTCACACTCAGCACCGGCTGATGCCATGATAGTTGTATCTGAAATTGGCGAGCAGTGATCGCCACAAACGGCTCCTGCCATACATGCTGAAATAGCAATAATCATAAGCTCGTTGTTAAGGTCGCCGCCGAATACATTTACAACGATAGGAATGAGGATACCAAATGTTCCCCACGAGGTTCCAGTTGCAAATGCAAGGAAGATACCTACAACGAATACAATCGCTGGAATAAGATTCATAAGTGCTGCATTGTCTGCGATGTTTGCAACGATTCCAGCTACATATTCTGCAGCGCCAAGAGAATCAGTCATAGACTTAAGTGTCCATGCAAATGTAAGAACAAGGATTGCAGGCACCATACTCTTGAAGCCCTCAGGGATAGCATTCATACATTCGTTGAAGCTAAGAACCGAAGTCGCAAGGAAGAATACGATTGTGATGATAAGTGCAACTACTGAACCGTAAACAAGTCCAACTGATGCATCTGAATTAGAGAATGCATCGATGAAGCTTGCGCCTTCGAAGAATCCGCCTGTGTAAATCATTCCGATAACGCAGCAAATGATAAGGGCTGCGATTGGAAGTACAAGGTGAATAACCTTACCTCTTTCAGAGATAGGTGGATGTGGCTGGTCCTCAGCACCTGTAAGGCTGGCTGCATCCTTCTTCTTTCTCTGTTTTACCCCTGCCATGTGCCTTAGCTCGGCAAGGTTCATTGAGCTGTAATCAAAATTCATGTAAGTGATGGTGAACATCATTACAAGTGTAAGCAATGCGTAGAAGTTGTAAGGGATGGCTCTGATGAAAAGTGTAAGGCCATTTGCCCCATCAACGAAGCCAGTTACTGCAGCTGCCCATGATGAAATAGGGGCGATGATGCAGACAGGAGCTGCTGTTGCATCGATAAGGTAAGCCAGCTTTTCTCTTGAGATGCCATGCTTGTCAGTAACAGGTCTCATAACTGAACCAACTGTAAGACAGTTGAAATAATCATCGATGAAGATAAGCATACCAAGGACGA
Source organism: uncultured Pseudobutyrivibrio sp. (assembly GCA_902775195.1). Lineage (GTDB taxonomy): Bacteria > Bacillota > Clostridia > Lachnospirales > Lachnospiraceae > Pseudobutyrivibrio. The sequence continues at coordinate 6,019 of CACYLQ010000145.1, read as the reverse complement.
TTGTTGCAACCTGGGCGCCTGCCTTTGTCTTCACGTGAGTAACTGCCCATTTTCCAAATGCGGCGGAACCACCGGCTCTGTTCATAAGCATAACCATGCTTCCCAAAACAACAAGGAATGTAAGGATTCCTACGTTCCAGCTGTCTGAAAGCTGAGCAATCATTCCATCTACAAAGATGTGCTCCATTGCGGCAGTGATGTTGAAGCTAGCATACAACAATCCGCCTGAAACGATTCCGATGAAAAGTGATGAATAAACTTCCTTTGTAATCAGTGCTAACAAAATAGCGATAAATGGTGGAAGTAAAGACCATATAGTGTTAGTAAATTCCATAAAGCTTCAAATTCTCCTTTAAAACATTTGCGTTAGCCTCTTCCATTTCTGTAAGAGGTTTTCTTAGAGGACCAACCTCATAGCCCATAAGGTTTAGCGCCTTTTTAACAGGGATTGGATTTACCTCTGAAAACAGGCTGTCGATTAATGGAAGTGCTTCAAACTGCATTTCTGCAGCCTTCTTGAAATCTCCATCAAGACATGCCTGACATATATCATGAGTCTGCTTAGGTGCCACATTTGAAAGAACGGATATAACTCCGATGCCACCTAACGACATGATTGGCACGATTTGGTCATCATTGCCGGAATAAACATCCATGCGGCCATCTGCTAAATGCATAAGCTTTGCAATCTGGCTGATATTTCCTGATGCTTCCTTAATGGCAACGATATTTTTAACATCCTTGGCGAGCTTAACTGCTGTCTCTGGAAGGATGTTGCAGCCTGTACGGCTTGGGACATTGTAGAGGATGCATGGGATGTTGATTGCATCTGCTGTATCTTTAAAATGCTCATACAATCCACCCTGAGTTGCCTTGTTGTAATATGGTGTTACAAGAAGCACTGCATCTGCGCCGGCAGCCTCAGCTTCCTTTGACAAGTAGATGGCTGTTTCTGTGCTGTTTGAGCCAGTGCCAGCAATTACTGGTACGCGGCCATTTACAGTTTTCACACAATGAGCGATTACATCGATGTGCTCTTCGTGAGAGAGTGTGGATGCTTCGCCTGTTGTGCCACAGATTACAATGGCATCAGTGCTGTTTTTGATTTGGTATTCGATTAGCTCATCAAGCTTCTCGTAATTAACTGTTGTGTCTTCGTTGAATGGTGTAACGATTGCTACTGCTGCGCCAGTAAATATACTCATCTTTCTCCTCCTAATAAAAAAAGCTACTCACCAAATCTCCTTCGGCGAAATTCCCTTTTATCTCATATCATTTGGGCCTGTCCCATCAATGAGATTACTAATGTTTCTCGCAACCTCTATCTCTTATTAAGTTGTCCCCATAGTACATCTTCACATACTATATGTCAATAAATTTTTTCATTAAAAATCTTTGGCAAAATATCCTTCAGTGGCAAGCACTACTGTATCTCCTACCTTTAGCTTTAGTTCTGCCACTGGAATCAATGCCTCATTGTCACGCAATATCACTGCTGGAAGGAAATGCTGTGGCGTGCCTATTTCTGCAATAGTAAGGCCGTTCCAGCAATGGGCGTCGTTGATATGAACTGTCAGCATATCAATCTGCCCGTCTTTGGCAAAATTCTCCTGCTGTTTCACACGGGTGTACTGTTCCACGAAGCCAGCGCTGATGATACCAGTTGGGATAGCAACCACTCCCACTCCAAAGAAGGCTGTAAGTATGGCCATCAGCCTGCCCATGACAGTAATTGGATAAATGTCGCCGTAGCCTACGGTAAGCAGTGTGGATACAGACCACCATATTCCGGAAAAGGCGTTTTCAAAAACATCAGGCTGAGCATTATGTTCAGCATAGTATACGCCGATAGAGCTTGCTAACATAAGAATCAGCACGATTATCATGGAAGATGCAATCTGATTCTTCTTTTCCTTTAGAACTGAAAAAATCACTGCAAAGGAATCATACTGACCGTTGATTCTGAACAGGTGAAATATTCGAATTATTCTAAGAATTCGAAATGCCACAAATCCCGACAGGAAAAAGAATGGCAGTATGGTGAACAAATCTACAATTCCATCGTAGGAAAGCAAAAATTTCAAAATCGCTTTTGGTCTACTTACATTTGGATAAAGCAAATCTGCCGTCCAAATCCTAAGGCCATATTCAATACAAAATATGAGGATTGTAACAAATGCAATCACATCCATTATTGGAAAATATGCAGATAGCTGACTGAAGGTTTGCAGCACCATAACCAGTATGTTTAATATGATGGTTATGGTAATGAAAATGTCGAAGGATCTGCTTATGATATCGTCCTTGTTTCCAATTTGGATGATGTTAAAAATCCGCTGTTTAGTCAAAACATTTTCCCCCATTTATCCTACTGTTTTAACTTGAGTCCGTAGTAGTTTGCGATACCTGTTGCGTCTGCGATGCCAAGCTGCTGGTACTGCTCAGGTGTGCTAAGGTGATTTAATCTATCTGATTCGTTTGTGCAGAAGGCATGCTCAACAATGATGCAAGGAATGCCTGCTGATTTGGTCTGATTGATAAGGGCGTAGTAGTCCTTAGCGCTGCCATCTGGGTATTTCCCAGATGAAGAATCTCTTGTAACGATACCTGTTCCGTTAGGGCAAAGCTTCCAGTTGTTAACTGTAAGGCCTGTTCCTACCAGCTGTGTAAGAATAGACTGTCCCAGTTGTGTTCCTTGAACGCAAAGCTGAGGCTTGTAGTTTGGATTTGGAATGATTACCTTTGCACCGCTCTGTGATTTATCTAAATCCGGGTCGTAGTCGTTGTGAAGGCTGACAAGCACATCTGCCTTTGCATTCTTTGCACAGTTAACTCTTGCTGCAAGGCACTTTGTTGCTGAATTAGGGTCAGCGCCGTAAGGGCATTCTAATGTGTATCTTGTCATGTAAACTGTGACGCCTGCGTACTTTTCAAGCTCCTGCTTGCAGTAGTAAGCGATGTACAGATTGGCAATTCCCTCTTCGAAGTTTTCGTAGTGGCAGCCCAAATGTGTAGTGTCATGACCTGCGTCAAGAACAACTACTATATTCTTTTTTGTAGATGTCTTTTTTGCCTTTGCTTCCGATTCAAACGATGTGGCTGTAAACAATGCCACAACCATCATTACTCCTAGCATTAAGCTGATTCCCTTTTTTAATAACTCTTTCATATTTCCCTCCGTATTGTATTTATGCGTTATAGCCTATCAAAGTTGTCTATTATATGGCTGGCTAAAACGCCTTTTGTTCCGTAGATTTTGGATGCCTTCGCACCTGCTTTGCCATGTAGATATGCTGCTGCACAGGCTGTGATTAATATGCTTTCCGTAGCATTTTGACCAATTAAGGAAGCCGTAAGTCCTGCCAGCACATCTCCTGAACCTGGGGTTGCCAGGCCTTCATTTCCACTGGTGATGAAATGGGTCTTGCTGCCATCAGTCACAATGGTGGTGTGATTTTTAAGCACCACGATGCAGCCAGTTTCTCTGGCAAAATCCTTTGCCACCTGCTCCTGATTGATATTTATATCTGATACCTTAATATTAGTCAGGCGCTCCATTTCCTTAAGATGTGGTGTGAGAATCACTGGGATTCTTTTTGCTGCCTGAATTAGCAGTTCACGATTTTTAGCTGCAAGATTGATTCCATCTGCATCTATTACCACAGGCTTTGTGGCAGATTCTAAGGTCTTCTTTAGGATGTTTTCCGATGTTTCATCCATGCCAAGGCCTGGGCCAATTAGTATCACATCTGCCCAGTTAAGTTCAGATTGAAGCTCGGTTTCTTTGTATTCATTATAGCCCAAATACATTGCTTCAGGTAGATTTTGCCTGATGGATTCTGTGTTATTTTTGTGAGTATAAATCTTTACCAGGCCAGCACCAGATGATAGTGCCGATTTAGCAGACAGGTAGCAGGCGCCGTAAATATTTTCGCTTCCTGCGATAATCAAAAGCTTGCCGCAGCTGCCTTTGTTGGCATCCACTGGGCGTGGCTTGATATGATTTATGATGGTGTCGTCTATGATAGTATCGTAGTTAGTGTCAGCTTCGTTTAAATATATGCCAACATCGGCTACTATAATTTTTCCAGCGGCTACCTTGCAGTCTGCTAAGCTTAAGCCCTTTTTCATGTAGGCAAATGTCACTGTTAAATCTGCTTTTATGCCTGCATCACCTAGCAGCTTTCCACATGTGGCATCATATCCTGATGGGATATCCACAGCCACTACCTTGTTCGCCTTTCCATTGATGATAACTGCAGCTTGTTCAAAGTCTCCACCAAGCCCGCGGCTTAGGCCGATTCCAAACATGGCATCGATGGTCACGCTTGATTGTTCTATGGCTGTTTCATCAAATTTGTTTTCTATTGTTATGCCGTAGCTTTCTGCTATGGCGATTTCCTGTTTTAGCTGGTCAGTGAACTTGTCAGGATTTCCCATAACAAAGCATCTGACGGTCATGCCCTTTAAATGAAGCAGGCGTGCCACTGCCACTCCATCACCACCGTTGTTTCCAGGGCCACACACCACTGCAAACTTGTTTGCTTCAGGGAATTCCTGAGTGATGGCCTCTGCTACCTTCATGGCGGCGCGCTCCATTAACACCAGACTAGGCACACTGTGCTCAGTCATTGTTCTGTTGTCGCATTCTTGCATTTCCTGTGCTGATAAAATGTACTGGCCCATACTCATAATAATCCCCTTTTGTTGTATGATGTCTCTTTTTTATATAATATACCACATTTAGTTCTCAAGTTTCCCCCACATCTAAAAAAAGACCAGGGCTACACCCTGATCTCTTTTGCAAATCTTTTATAATAAAATCTATTTATTCTGCTACAGCTTCAGTCTCAACTACTTCTGTTTCTACAGACTCTGTTTCTACAGACTCTTCTACAGTTTCAGCTTCAACTACCTCTGTCTCAGCATCCATTACCTCAGTAGCTTCTGTTTCAACATCAGCCTCCTCAGTTACCATAGCGAATGTTGTAAATTGATTTAAAGCATCCTCAGACATATATCCATCAGCAACTGCCTGCTTAGCTAAATCATAGCACTCAGCTGTTGTCTTCTTAGGAGCGATAGATGTTCTGACTACTGATGTTGTTCCGTAAAGTGATGTGTAGAATGATGTTGTAGCGAAGTTTAAAGTAAGCATTCTAGTACCTGTTTGTACCCATAAAGTACTTCCTTTCTTCTCACCACAGCAATCATAGCTTCCCCAAACGTCTTCGCGTAAGTAGCTATCACAATGAGCAGCTGAAGAATCACCATTATAACCGCCATCTTCATGGTTAACACCAGCGTACTGCCATACAATATTAAGCATAGAAGAAATGCTGTAGAATGTATTCTTATCGCTGCTATCACCAAGTCTCTTTACCATGCCTTCACGAGTGAAGCCCTTGATAAGAGGTGAACCAAATGTAACTGTGTTAAGAACTTCGTAATTGTCCTTGATATATTTGTCAGCAGCAACCTGCTGTGCAACCATTCCACCAAGGCTGTGACCAGCAAGAATAATATTGCTACCTGCAGGAATTCTATCTATAATAGCATTCTTTACATTTAATACATATTCATTACTTAATTCAAAACCTGACTGAAGGTCTTCCTTAACAGTTGTAGTCTGATTTTCAACAATTGTCTCTGTTCCTGAAAGTGCAACTACGTAAACTTCCTTGTCCTCAGCACCCCAGTAAGTATTATATGTCATTCTACCTTCTGTGATAGAAATAGGACCAGCTGACTGATAATCTGCATAACCAACCTTTGTAAGTGTTGCCATCTGAGCGGCATTCTCAATATTTACAGTCTCACCATTCTGGATTTTATAAACCATATCCATGATTTTAAAATCTGTTTCTGTGTGAAGAACATAATTTGTATCTCCACCTGCTGGAAGAATAGAACCAGCATCTGCAACCATTGGATTAACCAAAATAGTAGTAGCCACAAGAGCAGCAGCTAACATTCTTAAAACTCTTTTACTCATAATTATTTTTACTCCTTTTCTATT
>CACYLQ010000144.1:2635-7461 GCA_902775195.1 uncultured Pseudobutyrivibrio sp. | reverse complement strand
CAGAGGTGGTTAATAAATTTCATCTATTCCTGATTTATCTTTTCCTGGAATGTTCCTCTTTGGTCGGCTGGGATTTTTAATATGTCCATGGCTTTTTCAACAGAAACATCTAGGGTTTCCATAATATTTTTTATAGGTTTTTGTTTTTCATCAGAAAAACAAGAAGTCATACTCAATTAATATATTTCATCAATTCTTCAACCAACTTGTATACCGTAGATGCACATTTCATCTGCGAAGGAACTATCACTCCATCATCTACATACATTTTTTCTTGTCTTTTTGCTCTCTTTATAGCCTCTTTTATATCTCCGTTTTTCAATATATAGTAATAGACTTCTTTGTCACCTTTTTCATAATGAGAAACATACTTATCTAGTACCTTGATGTACTCCTTCCTATGGCTCTCAACATAATAATCTTGAAAATGCCAAACTAGCCATAATTCAAAACTTTGATTAGACCAAGCAGCATTAAATTTGCTATTATTTCGCTCTTTCGCCTTACTTGCTGCATTGTCGAATCTATCTTTAGGGAAATCGTCCTTATCATAAACTAGCCAAATTTGCTTATAATTTGCCAAATCAGCACTTGTGTATTTGTTTTCCAGATGGCTATATAAACCAGTTGTGTTTCTTCCGGTACCTTCAACCTCAACCACGACTCTAGCACCACTTGTCATCTTGCTACTTTTACTATTTATTTTTTCAGCTAATATTTCAAAATAATATGGTTCCGTCTTAGTTCCTTCTGAAACAATTAATATCCTAGGTGGCAATTCCGTTAATTCTGTTGTACGCTTCTTAGCTTTCATTTTGTCCAACTTTTTCGCGTCACTTTTCTTAATAGGTTTTAGGCTCACACTTAATCCTCCCACTCAGATATTCTCATTATGTAAGGGTCCGCGCCATATCGGCCTTCTAAATACTGTTTTCCGTACATTTCATCATTTCTTGGCTTCTTTCCATTGGCCTTTTTGAAATCAGCAAGTGAATATAGAAATGATTCTGCATTATCATTAATTGCAGCAAACCATATTTCGTCTCGTCTAAAGACCTCATTTGACATAGTTATAATATCATGAGATGTAAATAACAATTGTGCTCCATTCTTATTTATTCCTGGATTAGTAAACAAATCTATAATGCACTGTAATAATAAAGGATGTAGCTTTGCATCTAATTCATCTATAACAACTATATCACCGTTATCTATACTTTCAATCAATGTATAGATTAGACTAAAAATCTTCCTGGTACCGCTAGATTCAGCATTAAAATCTATATCTTTCTGCGAAGCTTGTCCGTTAATAACATGTTTTGCAAAAACATGTTTGATGATTCCGTTATCATCATATTCCACTCTAAAATCACAAATTGGTATGCCCATTTTTTGAGTAATTGGAAGAATTCGATTTTTATTTTCAACGATCTTACCTATTGGGATTGAATGATCTATATTGTTCTTATCAAAGTTAATATATTTTATTGAGAAGAAAAATACGATTGTTTCATCCACTTCCTCTAAATCTAATAGCATCCCAAGATATACTAAAAATGGAAGATTCTTATTTACATTTATATCCATTGGGATTTGAATACGTTCACTTATTGAAATATCATCCCAGTCTCGTTCAAATATAGTTTCAACATCATTCTCATTTCTTTGAACATACAACCCCTCACCAACAATTCGGTCATCTAGAACGGATATCTCATATCTATACTTTATATTATTTTTCTGGAATAGAACACTAAAGGCAGAAGGTTCATCATTACAGGTTTCATCCCACTTATAACTCTCTCTTTTAAATGATCCTTGCCATTTTTTTGCCACTTCATCTATATCAACCTCATCATTGTCTCCTTTAATTTTCTGCATTGAAATAAAAGGTAATACAATAAGACTAGCCATATATCTAAATGCTAGTAATACCGAACTCTTTCCTCCACCATTTGGACCATAGATTACATTTACAGGAAGTAACTTCTCATCCATCGCCTCTATCAGGCTACTTTCATGTTCATTTATAGGCTTAGAAACAAAACTCAAAGTCGCTTCATCTTTATATGAACGATAATTATTAAAAGTGAATTCGAATACCATATCATCGCCTCCTATCGTGAGATTTTTTCTCACAGTTATTATATTATGCCTTCATTTAATGTGTCAATACTATGTGAGAAAAAATCTCACGACAAGCAAAAAACCACCTCTCCCGAGGTGGTTTCATCAAATCTATCTCTTCAACTTACCAAGAGCAGTCTTCTCAAATTCATGATTTTGGAATTCGAGCTTGTAAATTCTCTTGTAGATAGGTAAAGTTTTATTTAATTCGTTAACGTATGTCTGGATTTCTTCCTGACATGCTTCATCGCAAAAGATGCCTGCTGCAATTCTGTCGTTGTCTTCGTATACTAGGCACTCTTTTACATTTTCATTTTTCTGTAAATATCTCTCAAGCTCTTCTGGGCTAACATTTTCACCGCCTGAAAGAATAATAAGGTTCTTCTTTCTTCCTGTGATAAAAACATATCCTTCGTCGTCTACATATCCCAAATCGCCTGTATAAACAAGGCCGTCCTTAAGTACCTTTGCAGTCTCTTCCTCGTCCTTGTAATAGCCCATCATGTTGCCCCAGTAACGTGCACAGATTTCGCCATCGATGATTTCTACTGAACCGTCATCATAACAACGGCCAACAGATGCGATGTGGTTTTCCATATCAAAGTTGAATGTAATATTTCCACCACATTCGGTCATTCCGTAATACTGACCAAATGCAATGCCATGAGACTGGATTTCTTTAACGTCATCAACACTTACAGGAGCACCTGCTGTTGTAATGATTTTAACATTTCCAAGTCTATCCATATTACCACGTCTAATCTGCTTTAACCAAAGCTTAACAGTGGCTGGAATAACACATGCATAATCGATTTCCTGATACAACAAATCCTCTAACACATTCATAGGATTTGCACTCTGAACCATTGTACAGCCATGCTCTGCCCATGTAACCCAAGCTAGAAGACCACCGATGTGATAGAATGGGAAATTAGTGTATACTCTAAAACCTGGAACAGCCTTAAAACCATGAGAATACTTCTCAGGCAATGCGATTTTTTCTTCTTTGAAAATGTTGCCAATAGAAAGAGCTACACCCTTTGATAAGCTTGTTGTACCAGATGTGAAAACTATCATAAATAGCTTGTCTGCTTCTTCTTCGGTAAAGTCTGTAAGTTCCTTTTCGTTTTCACCACCAAGGATATCTGCATATTTAAGGTTCTTAACATGAGAACCAAAATCGTAATCCTTTGATGCATCTGATATTAAATATTCAACCTCAGCATGGTTAACTGCGAACTCAAGATTATCCTGTGTCTCACGGAAGTTAAGTGGAATCAACACTGCTCTACTGAACATAAGAGCACAAATAACTACTACATATTCGTAGCTGTTCAAACCGATTACAGCGACATGCTTACCGTCTAAAGGGCCCATAATAGATTCCATATTATAGGCACATTTCTTAACATCTGAATAGTACTTTTCAAAGCTAACTTCTACTTTGTTTTCGCCATCTAAGAAGGCAAAGGCGCACTCATTTTTATACTTCTCAAGCGCTTCTAAAAACTTAAACATTTCTCATTCCTTTCAATAAAACCTAATAACTATATACAAACAGATTATTTAGCTGAAATAACCTCAACTGCATCTCTTAATGTTTCTACAGATAATAATTCATCTTCAGTGAATTTAATGGAAAACTCTTTTTCGATTCTGGCAATTATAGCCATAATCTCTAATGAAGCTAAATCCAAATCCATCATAAGAGAGCTGTCCTCGTTGAAGTCATCCTGAGGAATGTCAGCCACATCCTCAATAATTGCTGCTAATCTGCTATATATCTCATTCATACATTTTCTCCTTTTTAATATTCAATTTTTATTTGTCTGCTTATTATAAATAGCAGTTTTGATGCGAACGAAAGCACATGTTATGCCCATTACCAGAACAAGTCTGACTGTAAATATTATCAAACTTCTTAGCCATAAGCTTCCCTGCCAATTGTTAGCAAAATCATACTGGATATATTTACCTGCACCCATCATTTCGATTGTGTGCACACATAAAACATATAAAGATCCTCTTCCTATACTTCGTATCAGATTGCTGATTCTTCCTCGTAATGAATTCATTAAAAGGAACGCATATATTAAAGCAATAGAAAGTATTCCCTCTATAACTATAGTAATTATTCCTGCACCATAATCATTGCTAGACATATCATATTCCATGTTCAGACATATCATGACAATATTAATGAACAAAGACACAAGTACTAAAAGCTTATATTTTAATGGTATTTCTGATGTGAATAATCTAGTCTTTTTAACGTAATATCCTAGCGCTACATATAATGTAGCAACCATTCCCTGATTTATATTCCAAGGAAGAATTACAACATATCCAAGTAGCCACCCCAAACAAGATACCAATAAGGCTGCAAGCAATAGCTTCTTACCCTCAAAGAAATGTAGCAATTGATTAAATATAAGATTAGCTATGACAAGGGCTAATAAAAACCATATTGGGCCACAGGCTACATTGGCAAACGTTCCCTCGCACATGTGATTAGAAAAACCAAATGCAAAAGCAATGAATACCTTAGCAGTTTCCATAACCGATACTCTCTTGCCACCGTACAAAATATAATACGAAATACAGTGCACCATGCATGTGATAAGTGCTGTCACTATATAAGGTATAATCAGTATTTCAAACTGCTTCTTCAAACACTTTTTGAATGGCATCTTTCTAAA
>CACYLQ010000144.1:0-2610 GCA_902775195.1 uncultured Pseudobutyrivibrio sp. | reverse complement strand
GAAGCAACGCCATCAAACAAGCCATAAGTATGCGCAAGAATGACTAGTATCATAATGATGCCTTTAGTCATGTCAAACATGCCCAATGTATTCTTAATTTTTATATTTTTTAAATCCATAAAAGTTCCTCGGATATTTTTCGCAATTTTAATTAATACTTTTGAAGTTTACATTAAAATGACAATCTACTCAATTGGCACAATACTGAAAATTACGCCACCTTTATAATTTTTTAAGTACAAAAACACAAATAATACACACCGTCTTCACAATTCCTTCACAATCAATTATCAATTGTTGCGAAAAAAAGAAAGTAGTCATTAAGGACTACTTTCCAATCATTAATCTCTATTATTTTTTATGTAATGTAACCAGCACTATTTCCCTAGGATTATTCCATCTAGGTACCTTGGCATCGCCTAAGCCTGAGCTGTTAACCATAACGCTGTTTTTCTCCTGGAATACACCGTAATCATACTTAGGGAAAAGATGATAATCACTGCCCAATAAGCCGCCTAAAACCGGAAGTCTTATTAAGCCTCCGTGGCCATGGCCTGCAAATTCCAAATCATAACCGTATTCGGAAAGGAAATCGAATTTGGATGCGTTATGATATAGAAGAACGTTGAAGTAATTATTGTCAGCATAATCTATGGATTCTTTTAACTGAGCTACAGCATTAACAAAATCCAATCCCGTCAGCATAAAGCTGGCGCCGTTGTATTCAATTTCTACTGTTTCATTTTCCAGTATGGTGACACCATTCTCGTCGCATATATCTCTGAATTCAGAATAAGGTGCGCCAGGATAATATTCGTGATTACCAGTTATGTAATAAACAGGTGCGATATCCTTGATTCCTTCTAAAAGATATTTAGCATTTTCAGTGGTATGCTTTTCGTCAACAATATCACCTGTTAGAACTATCAAATCTGGCTGGCATTTTTCCACCATGCTAATAAGCTTTTCTTCCTTGTCACCAAATTCTTTGCAGTGGAAATCTGTGATTTGGAGTATCTTATATCCTTCCATCTCCTCAGGCAGATTTGAGAAGGATAAATCGTATTTTACTGTTACAAGTGGGTTAATAAAACCTGCTAAAACAGCCAGTACTAGTATTAGCAAAATCAGCTTTATTAACTTAATTACTTTCTTTTTCATATTACCTATTTCTATTACTAAATACTTTTTTGCTCATGTATTCTATCACTAAAATATGTTAAAAAATAGCCATTGTTCAATAGTTTTTGAGCAATGGCTTTGTGATATTTTATGCACTTTTAGTATATTTTTTGCCAAAAAATTTAGCCTGAAGGAACCAAGCTCCCTTCTTGAACCAGTTGATTTTTTCAGTGTAGGCAGCGGTAACTTCTGTAACAGCATGTCCTTCAGTGACAGCCTTTAGTATCCATACGTTCATAAGAATCTCGGATACACGACCAAATAATCTGGCCTGGAAAGCTGATAAATTAGATACATCTATTTGCTCTTCAACGCCTGCTAGCAGATTAAACATCCACTGGCAATAAGCATCAAACATATCCTTTTTCATGATGCACATGTTGTACATGCTTCCGTTTGTTTTAGAATAAATGGCATCCAAATATTTTAAATCCTGTGGATATATCTTCGCCATAACTTCTCTGGCTATATCCAAATGACTACCATCTAATGTGTGTGAATAATGACTATACAAAGTCTCAATAAAATACTTATTAGTCTTTGGTACCACTATATCGTTATTCTCCATTAGACAACTGATTTCGCCTGATGAAAGAATATTCTTAAATGGCTGTTCATCATCACCTATATTCTTCTTAGAAGAAAAATAGCGTCTGTAGTGGCACAAGCCAACCACATCCGCTGTAATATTTTTCCAGATGTAATAAGTAGCTGTTAACTCACAATAGTATGGGTTCTTCTCGGAGATGTTATCACCTGCATCATCTCTGATGAGAGTCCCTTCTTTATTGATACCACATTGTTCATATGAAATGCTGTCTTTACCCTTTGCTCCCACATGAATTGGCACATAGCAATCCTGCTCAGGTAGCAGGCATGGTTTGTGAGTCGCTATAAAGATTTTTATATCCAAACTAGTTAATCCTCTTCGCCATCTTCTTCATCTACAATAGCAGCCGCTGCTCCTGAAACAGCAGATACAACTGCGATAACCGCTACGATGACAACTAATAAATAATGCAAAAAAGAAAATTAAAAAACCGCCTTCAGTCATAGTAAACCCTCCTTCTCACAACTAACTAAATTATAACCTACTGTATCTACAAAATCAAATCCAGCCTGTAGTCCGCCTGTTACGGTAACAAAAATTTATATTCTACACTCGACAGAACGTCTCGCTTTAGAACATAAATCTTTGTTACCTACAGGCTCATCTATAGGACGGGCAAGATATAATACCGCCCTTACCTTAACTGCTTCGCCCTATTAAAGATTCCTGGGAAGTGATGCTTGGTATACTCCATTATGCGAGCACGCTTAAGGGCAGTACCAAACATTCCCTGAGCCAGAGGCTTATATAGGAATTTAAGAGTTTTAGAATCGTCAGGAAGATATTTCTTCATCTCTTGATAAAGCTCTGTTTCAGAC
>CACYLQ010000143.1 GCA_902775195.1 uncultured Pseudobutyrivibrio sp. | reverse complement strand
ATCTTTCAAATGTATTTCTATATATGCTATCTGTCACGCCTTCAAGTGGCGCCAGGTAAATTTTATTCATTAATGCTTTACTCCTTGGTGTAATACTGCTCCACATCGCGAACCATGGTTTCTAATAGAACGTAATAATCTCCAACTATATCTTTAAAATATCTTAGAGCAACCTGACCAGCCCCACAGAATACGCTGATTTTAAAGTTTCTCTTGGGGAACCTGCAGCAAAATCTGTTAAACCAAATTCATTTGTCACTAATTCTTTTAAAACCTTCCATGCAAGATCGAAAGTTAAATTGTAATTTTGAACTGTTGCAGGAAGTACAAATTTATCATCAATATTTGCATCTCTTGATTCTTTAAGATTTGCAAGACTCTTACATAAGCTTTTATATCTATTAAAATATTTGCTTTCCATATTTATCCATATCCTCTCTCAATTCTTCACTACATACTTCGTCATAATTAAAAATATCGATTTTGCGTAATGTAGGAATACTTTGTATCTCTTCTTCAAATGAATCGATATCGTCACAGCCATGTATTATGAAATCAATATCGCTATATTCAGTTGCTGTGCCATTTGCAAATGAACCAAATAAATCAAGTCTTTTTACATTGTACTTATGTGCAATCTTTGTGACTTGCTCTATTATATCTTCTATAGGCATGGTCTGTATTTCCATGAATATCCCTCCGTAATATGGATATTATACCATTAAAAATAGGGACTGCAACAACTGGCAGTCCCATAAAAATGACAAATCACTATATATTTATTTAGCCTCAGCCTTTAAAAGCTCAACGATTTCCTTTTCAGTAGTAAGGCTAAGTACCTTTGCTGCAAGAGCATCAGCCTCTTCCTTAGACCACTTAGAAATGATTGAACGAGCTGTAAGAACAAGTACTGGGTTAACGCTGTATTCGTTAAGACCGAAAGAAATCAAAAGTGGGATCATAAGTGGATCTGCTGCTGCCTCACCACACATACCAACTGGGATTCCTGCCTTGTTTCCAGCTTCGATAATGTTCTTAATAGAACGAAGAACTGCTGGCTGGAATGCTGAATAAAGGTAAGCAACGTTTGCATTTCCTCTATCAACACTCATTGTATACTGAGTTAAATCATTAGTTCCAATTGAGAAGAAATCAGCCTCTGTAGCAAGAATATCTGCAATAAGAGATGCTGCTGCAGTCTCAACCATGCAACCAACTTCAATGTTTTCATCAAATGCTACGCCCTCAGCCTTAAGCTCTGACTTGCATTCTTCAACAAGTGCCTTTACACTGCGTACCTCTTCTACACATGTAACGAGTGGTACCATGATTTTAACCTTACCAAATGCGCTGGCTCTTAAGATACCTCTAAGCTGCATCTTGTATGTATCTGTATTGCTTAAGCAATATCTAACAGCTCTGTATCCTAAGAATGGGTTTTCTTCCTTCTCAAGGCCAAGATATGGGATGTCCTTATCGCCACCGATATCAAGTGTACGAATAATGACTGTTCTACCACCCATAGTCTCAACAGCCTCTTTGTATGCTTCGAACTGTTCATCTTCTGTTGGAAGATGTGGTCTATCCATGAATAAGAATTCTGAACGGAAAAGGCCAATACCTTCACCGTCGCATTCTACTGCCTTTTTTGCATCCTTTGGTGTACCGATGTTACAGAAAAGCTCTACCTCTGTACCATCAGCTGTAAGTGTCTTCTTACCAAGGAAGTTCTTAAGCTCAGCCTGAGCCTTGATGAACTCCTCACGCTTAATAATATACTGAGAAATTACTTCTCCATCAGGATTGATGTGAACATCACCCTCAGTACCATCTACGATTGCTGTATCCTTATCCTTAACGAGTTCTGTAATGTTAGGAACAGAAAGAACTGCTGGAATTTCAAGGGCACGTGCTAAGATTGCAGAGTGAGATGTCTTTCCACCTACCTCTGTAATGATACCTACAACATTATCCTTCACAATCTGTGAAGTCATTGATGGTGTAAGGTCGTGTGCTACGATAACTGTTCCAGGAGCAACCTTGCTAATATCAACATCTTCGATGCCAAGTAAAAGCTTAAGTAAGCTGATTTTGATATCAGAAATATCTGATGCACGCTGACGCATCATGTCGTCCTCCATCTTAGAGAACATACCAATGAACATGTCGCAAACTGCTGTAACAGCAGCTTCTGCGCACTGGCCAGCCTCAATCATCTTTGTCATTTCTCCAGCCATTGTAGGGTCAGAGACCATAGCAAGATGACCTTCCATGATTTCAGCTTCCTTAGGACCGATGTTCTTTCTGATGTTTTCAGCCATAGCAGCTGTCTCGGTTTTGAACTTATCGATTGCTGAATTAAATCTTGCCTTTTCAGCCTCAGTGTCCTCAATATGCTTTGACTCAAATGAAAGGTCGTGCTCTACTATAAGGCAGATACTACCTATTCCTATTCCCCTAGATGCTTCTATGCCTTTATACATATTCCTACTCCTTCTTAGTCTCCAAGTCCGCTCTCTACAAGTTCAACAGCCTTTGCAAGTGCAGCCTCTTCGTCAGCACCATCACAAACGATTTCGATTTCAGCGCCACACTTAATGCAAGCTGCCATAAGCATCATAACGCTCTTTCCATCGTATGAGTTACCGTTGAAATTAATCTTTACATCAGCATCAAATGGAGTAACTGCAGCTGAAAAAACTGTAGCTGGACGCATATGCATACCCTGCTCATTTGTTACCTTAACTATTTTTGAAACCATAATATAACTCCTTTCGTTTCAACAAATTTCAATTTAAAAATATACAAAGATTTATATCTCTATACTCCATAGCTTCCCAGGGTCTACAGAGTACAAAAACATAAAAATCCCATTCCGAGAGAAAAACTCTCGGAATGGTAATTATACAATATTCTTAACTATTCTTCCACTGTTTTTTTGAGCAAGCCTAAAAGTAAGCAGCTAACTACTGAACCAATAGCAAGAGCTACAAGGTAAAGTGCCCAATGTCCAACTACAGGGAATACGAAGATACCACCGTGTGGTGCCATAAGTGTACATCTGAATGCCATTGAAAGAGCGCCAGCAACACCTGAACCAACCATAAGGGATGGGATTACGTGAAGTGGATCTGCTGCTGCATAAGGGATAGCACCCTCAGTAATGAAGCAGAAGCCCATGATAAAGTTAACTGGACCAGCCTTTCTCTCAGCAACTGTAAACTTCTTAGGGAAGATAAGTGTTGCAAGAGCGATTGCGATTGGAGGAACCATACCACCAACCATAACAGCTGCCATAATCATCCAACCTACTTCGTTCTGTTCTGCAAGTGCTGCAGTACCAAATACGTATGCTGCCTTGTTAAGAGGACCACCCATATCTGTAGCCATCATAGCACCAAGGATAATTCCAAGTGGTACAAGTGATGTTGTGCCCATGCTAGAAAGTACACCAGAAATCCAAGCGTTAAGAGCACCAACGATTGGGTTGATTGCGCACATAACGATACCAATTACTGTGATACCAACAAGTGGATAAATAAGTACTGGCTTGATACCTTCAAGTGACTGTGGAAGTTTGTCGCAAACCTTCTCGAGCCACTTCATAAAGTAACCAGCTGCGAAACCAGCAACTAAAGCGCCAAGGAATGCCGATGGAATAGCTCCACCTGGGTTAGCAAATGTAGCACCACTAGCTGCAAGTGCACCACCTACGAAACCAACTGCAAGACCAGGTCTGTCAGCGATTGACTGTGCAATGAATCCGGCTAAGATTGGAAGCATGAATCCAAATGCTGCACCACCAATTGTCTTGAACCAAGCAGCTACAGGTGTGTTAGAACCGAAGTTGCTAGGATCGATTGAATAATCATCAAGCAAGAATGCGATAGCGATAAGGATACCACCACCAATAACGAATGGAAGCATGTGTGATACACCATTCATCAAATGCTTGTAAAGCTGTCTTCCGATAGATTCATTTGCATCATCAGACTTCTTTGAAACAGCGCCTGTGTGATGATAAACAGAAGCTGTCTTTGCCTTTTCAAATAACTTCTCTGGCTCGTGGATAGCTTCCTTTGTTGAAGCGAAAACTACCTTCTTGCCATCGAACTGTCCCATGTCGATGTTCTTATCTACAGCAACGATAACTGCGTCAGCCTCTTCAATTTCCTTTGCTGTAAGTGGGTCCTTAGCTCCGCCAGAACCGTCTTTTTCTACTCTGAATGCAAAGCCAAGCTCCTTAGCCTTCTGCTCAAGAGACTCTGCTGCCATGAATGTATGAGCAATACCTGTTGGGCATGCTGTAACAGCAACAATCTTTGTTGTACCAGCTGCAACAGGAGCATCATTTTTAGCTGCGTCCTTCTCCGCTTCCTTAGCATCGATAAGTGCTAAGAATTCATCAACTGATTTAGCCTCTACAAGAGTCTTGCAGAATGCTGCGTCCATAAGAAGCTGCATGAGCTTTGATAAAACTTCAAGGTGTGTATCAGCACCACCATCAGGAGCTGCGATCATAAACAATAAGTTAGATGGCTTTCCATCTGCTGCCTTGTAATCAACGCCCTGTGGACATGTCATAGCTACAAGACCAGCCTTTGCAACTGCTGCAGATTTGCCATGAGGAACAGCAATACCGTTACCGATAGCTGTGCTACCCTTTGCCTCGCGAGCAAGGATGGCCTCCTTAAATACTGCTGCATCTTTTAAATTGCCTACTTCATTATGAAGAGCAATAAGTTTGTCGATTGCTTCATCCTGAGATGATAACGCAACCTGAAGCTTAATCCCTCTAGGATCGATAAACTCTGAGATTCTCATAATATTCCCTCCTACAATATTTTATATAATTCTTCTATATCAGCGGCTTTAGCTAAACCGTCTGAGAAAGCTGTTGCAGAACCGGCCGCTGTCCCCATTTTAAGTGCCGTATCATAATTCTTGGATTTCATGTAACCTGCTACAAAGCCTGCTACCATGGAATCACCTGCTCCAACTGAATTTCTTACCTTACCCTTTGGTACG
>CACYLQ010000142.1 GCA_902775195.1 uncultured Pseudobutyrivibrio sp. | reverse complement strand
TCATCGTAAGTTGTCATCTTATCAATCATCTGTCCGTTAGGAAGAATTTCGATAATACGGTTAGCTGTAGTCTGTACGATTTCGTGGTCACGAGAAGAGAAGAGGATAACACCTGAGAACTTCTGTAAACCAGTATTAAGTGCTGTGATTGATTCCATGTCTAAGTGGTCAGTAGGCTCATCAAGCATAAGTACGTTAGAGTTTTCAATCATCATACGTGAAAGAAGAACACGTACCTTTTCACCACCGGATAATACCTTCATCTTCTTAGCACCGTCATCGCCAGCGAAAAGCATTCTGCCAAGGAATCCACGTACATAAGTTGCATCTTTAATTTCAGAGAACTGTGTAAGCCAATCTACAATGAGAAGGTCTGTATTAAAGATGTTAGTGTTGTCCTTAGGGAAGTAAGACTGTGAAGTAGTAACACCCCACTTGTAGCTTCCTTCGTCTGGCTCCATCTCTCCAGCAAGAATCTGGAAGAGAACTGTCTTAGCCTTTTCGTTAGAACCAACGAAAGCGATTTTGTCTTCTCGGCCAACGTTGAATGAAAGGTGATCAAGGATAAGCTCACCATCAATTGTCTTTGTAAGGTTCTCAACTGAAAGAACTTCGTTTCCGATTTCACGAGCTGGTCTGAAATCGATGTATGGGTACTTACGGCTAGAAGGACGGATGTCATCTAACTGAATCTTCTCTAATGCACGCTTACGAGATGTAGCTTGCTTAGACTTAGAAGCGTTAGCAGAGAATCGCTGGATGAATTCCTGTAATTCTTTAATCTGCTCTTCCTTCTTCTTGTTAGCTTCCTTACGCTGCTGGATGATAAGCTGTGAAGACTGATACCAGAAATCATAGTTACCAGCGTAAAGCTGAATCTTACCGTAATCAATATCTGCAATCTGTGTACATACCTTGTTAAGGAAGTATCTATCATGGGATACAACGATAACTGTATTCTCAAAGTTAATAAGGAATTCTTCAAGCCAAGCGATAGCATCTAAATCCAAGTGGTTAGTAGGCTCATCGAGAAGAAGTACATCTGGTGAACCGAAAAGTGCACGAGCAAGAAGAATCTTGACCTTTAATGCACCTGGAAGCTCAGACATCTGAGTGTAGTGATATTCTGTATCAACACCAAGACCGTTAAGGAGCTGAGCTGCGTCTGACTCTGCATTCCAACCATCCATCTCTGCGAACTCTGTCTCAAGCTCTGCAGCGCGGATACCATCTTCGTCAGAAAAATCTTCCTTCATATAAATAGCGTCCTTTTCCTTCATGATATCGTAAAGACGCTGGTTACCCATAATAACTGTATCAAGAGCTGTGAACTCATCATACTTGAAGTGGTCCTGCTCTAAGAATGAAAGGCGGTTGCCAGGGCTCATAGTGATTTCACCACTAGTAGGCTCTAACTGACCAGATAAGATTCTAAGGAAAGTAGACTTACCTGCACCGTTAGCACCGATGATACCGTAGCAGTTTCCTTCTGTAAATTTGATATTAACTTCTTCAAATAAGGCCTTTTTGCCAAATCGAAGAGTGACATTATTTGCTTGAATCATTTAACTTCCTTTCTCTATACAAAAAAACAAGTTGGAAAACAAGGCAAGCCAATGAAGTCCAACTAATAATCAAAACAGGTTAATCATATCAAAAAATGGGGTTTTTGTACAGATGGAAGTATGAAAAACTAAACCAAAACACCAAAAAACACCAAAAGAAACCTAGAGAATCATAGAAATTTCGCTATTAGTATTATTGCTTTTTAAAATGTTAAATTATATAATATTTAATAAAAAATTTTTGAAAGGTGGTGATATCATGTCAGCTCATAATCAGAATGAACTGGAAAAGCTAGAAAGCAAAGTTTCTATAGATAATCATGGTGTCATCGCCACAGAAGATTTCGTTGATCCAGAGGTATTATATAAGGAACTCATCGACAGAGTTCGCAAATACCATCCTAATGACGACATTTCTATGATTGAAAAGGGCTATCAGCTTGCCAGCAAGGCTCACGAGGGGCAGGTGCGCAAGTCTGGGGAGCCTTATATCATTCATCCACTCTGTGTTGCTATTATCCTTGCAGACCTTGAGCTTGATAAGGAAACCATCGTTGCTGGTCTTTTACATGACGTAGTGGAGGACACTATCTATACTAAGGAAGAAATAGCTGCAGAGTTCTCCGAAGAAGTTGCGGAGCTTGTTGATGGCGTTACCAAATTAGGCCAGTTAAATTACGACGCGGATAAAGTAGAAATCCAGGCAGAAAATCTTCGTAAGATGTTCCTTGCTATGGCTAAGGATATCCGTGTAATCCTTATAAAGCTTGCAGATAGACTTCATAACATGCGTACATTGAAGTACATGCGTCCTGAAAAGCAAAAGGAAAAAGCCAGAGAAACCATGGAAATCTATGCTCCTTTGGCACAGCGTCTTGGTATCAGCAAGGTCAAAATAGAGTTGGATGATTTGGCACTGAAATACCTTGAGCCAGATGCGTACTACGATTTGGTTGAAAAGGTAGCACTTAGAAAGAACCAGCGTAACGAATATATCAGCTCCCTTGTAGATGATGTTGCAAAGCATATCAAGGATGCTGAGATTGATGCAGAAGTATACGGAAGAGCTAAGCATTTCTTTAGCATTTATAAAAAGATGGTTAATCAGCACAAGACCATCGATCAGATATATGATTTATTTGCGGTGCGCATCATTGTAGATTCCATCAAGGATTGTTATGCAGCACTTGGTGTTATCCACGAAATGTACACTCCAATACCGGGTCGTTTCAAGGACTACATTGCTATGCCAAAGCCTAACATGTACCAGTCTTTGCATACTACAGTTATCGGTCCAAACGGTTCACCATTCGAAATTCAGATTCGTACCTACGAAATGCATCGTACCAGTGAATACGGTATCGCAGCTCACTGGAAATATAAGGAAAGTGGCGAAGGCTCCACTGTTATGGGCGAGGAGGAGAAGCTTTCATGGCTTCGTGAAATCCTTGAGTGGCAGCAAGAGATTTCCGATAATAAGGAATTCTCAAGCCTGCTCAAGTCAGACCTTAACCTGTTTTCTGATACAGTATTTTGCTTTACTCCATCAGGAGATGTTAAGAACTTACCTAACGGTTCCACACCAATCGATTTTGCCTATGCAATTCATTCCGCAGTTGGTAACCGTATGATAGGAGCTAAGGTCAACGGTAAGCTTGTGCCTATCGATTATGTCATCCAAAACGGTGACCGTATCGAAATCGTCACATCACAGAATACCAATGGACCTAGCCGTGACTGGCTCAGCATTGTCAAAAGCTCTCAGGCAAAGAACAAAATCAACCAGTGGTTCAGAAGTCAGTCCAAAGATGAGAATGTTGCAAAGGGTAAGGAACTTCTCATTGCATCTGCAAAACAAAAGGGTATTGATTTAGGCGAAATAAACAAGCCTAAATATCAAGAGCTTATTAAGAATAAATACGGCTTCCACAGCTGGGAGGATTGCCTTGCCGCTGTAGGCCAGGGAGCCATCAAGGAAGGCGCTGTCATCAACAGAATGAACACTGAATGGCAGAAAGACCATCCTATCAAAATCACTGACGAGGATGTTCTTGCAGAGCATTCGGGCAACAGTGACAAGATTAAACCAAAGTCTAAAAACGGTATTACAGTTAGTGGCATTTATGATGTTTCAGTTCGTTTTTCAAAGTGCTGCAATCCAGTGCCAGGAGATGAAATCGTAGGCTTTGTAACCAGAGGCCGTGGAGTTTCCATTCATCGTACCGATTGTATTAACATGATTAACCTTCCTGATTTCGAAAAGGAAAGATTAATTGAGGCCGAATGGGCTCAGGATTCAGAAGATGAAGGCAAAAAGGGCGGTGTATATCTTACAGAAATCAACATCTACGGTAACAACCGTACAGGACTTCTTGTTGATATTACCCGCATATTTACAGAAAGAGAAATCGATATCGATTCAATCCATTCCAAGACCAGCAAACAGGGCGTTGCCACAATCACTATCAAGTTCGGCACCCAAAGCCGCGAACAGCTTCGTTCTTTGGTTGAGAAGATTAAACAGGTTGAATCCATCATCGATGTTGAACGACCTAGAGGATAGTTTGAAATTAATAGTAATGACTATATAGAACAGCTATTTCGCAAAGGATAGCTGTTCTAACATTTTGGAGAGGAATATGAAAGTAGCAAAGGTAATGCTGCCAGCGGCAATGGAAAATTGCTATATGGCTATTAATGAAGATACAAAGGAATGTATTATTATAGATCCAGGCTCAGCTGCAGAAAGAGTTAAATCGGCAGTTGCCCAGACTGGAGCAAAGCCTGTAGCGGTACTTCTCACACATGGACATTTTGACCATGCAGGAGAGGCAGCTACAATAGCAGATGAATACGGAATAAAGATTTACGCTCATGAGGCCTGTGCTGACGAGCTCAAGAACCCAGCTATCAATCTATCTGCTGATATGTACGGAAGCAGTGAAACATACAGAGCAGACATCTTTCTTAAGGATGATGAGGAAATAGAGCTTGCAGGCCTTAAGGTTAAGTGTTTGTTCACACCAGGTCACACACCAGGTGGTTGCTGCTATTATTTTGAAAAAGAAGGCATTGTGTTTACGGGAGATACTCTTTTCAGCGGGTCAGTTGGACGCACAGACTTCCCAGGGGGCTCAATGAGCCAGCTGGTGGGAAGCATCAAATCAAAGCTTATGCCACTTGATGACGACACAATCTGCTACCCAGGCCACAACGAACCAACCACTATTGGAGAAGAAAGGCTATATAATCCATATCTATGATATACGTAAAGTTAAACGAAGATAATTTTGAATATGACATTTATTCCCTGGT
>CACYLQ010000141.1 GCA_902775195.1 uncultured Pseudobutyrivibrio sp. | reverse complement strand
GTTCTTCCAGGAGCGTGATTTCGTATATGTACACACTCCACTTATCACAGGAAGTGACTGCGAGGGTGCAGGTGAGATGTTCCAGGTTACAACAATGGACCTTAACAACATCCCTAAGACAGAGGATGGCAAGGTTGATTTCTCACAGGATTTCTTCGGACATGCTACAAACCTTACAGTATCAGGTCAGTTAAACGGTGAGACATACGCTCAGGCCTTCAAGAACATTTACACATTCGGTCCTACATTCCGCGCAGAGAACTCTAACACAACTCGTCATGCAGCAGAATTCTGGATGATTGAGCCAGAGATTTCTTTCGCTGATCTTGAGGATGATATGGAACTTGCTGAAGATATGATTAAGTTCGTTATCAACTACGTTCTTGAGCATGCTCCAGAGGAGATGGAATTCTTCAACAACTTCATCGACAAGGGACTTCTTGATAGATTACATCACGTTGCTACTTCTGATTTCGGACGCATCACATACACAGATGCTGTTGCAGAGCTTGAGAAGCACAACGATGAATTTGATTACAAGGTATCTTGGGGCTGTGATCTTCAGACAGAGCACGAAAGATACTTAACAGAAAAGATTTTTGGTAAGCCTGTATTCGTTACAGATTATCCAAAGGAAATCAAGGCTTTCTATATGAAGCTTAACGATGACGGCAAGACAGTAGCTGCTATGGATTGT
Organism: uncultured Pseudobutyrivibrio sp.; assembly: GCA_902775195.1. GTDB lineage: Bacteria > Bacillota > Clostridia > Lachnospirales > Lachnospiraceae > Pseudobutyrivibrio. The sequence continues at coordinate 4,234 of CACYLQ010000141.1, read as the reverse complement.
CTCGTTCCTGGCATCGGAGAAATCATCGGTGGCTCACAGCGTGAGGATGACTACGATGTACTTCTTAAGAGAATGCAGGAATGCGGCCTCAAGGAAGAGGACTACCAGTTCTACCTTGACCTTCGTAAATACGGTAGCTCTCGTCATGCAGGCTTCGGACTCGGCTTCGAACGCTGCGTAATGTACCTCACAGGAATTGGCAACATCCGTGACGTAATCCCATTCCCACGTACAGTAGGTAACTGCGACCTTTAAATTTCACTAGACTAGGAGGAGAATATGAGCAAGATGTACATCCCAGAGGGTTACAAATCTGCTTTGGATTTGAAGGAGACCCAAATTGCTATTAAGAAGGTGAAGGATTTCTTCCAGGCACAGCTTACAGCGGAGCTTAATCTTCATCGTGTAACTGCACCACTTTTTGTAGAGCCAAGTTCAGGTCTTAATGACAATTTGAATGGTGTGGAGCGCCCAGTTGCTTTCGGCGTAAAGGAGCAGGGTGATAAAGAAGTAGAAGTCGTTCATTCACTTGCTAAATGGAAGAGAATGGCCCTAGGCAGATATCACTTCAATGTAGGCGAAGGCCTTTACACTGATATGAACGCAATTCGCCGTGACGAGGATACTGATAATATCCATTCCATCTATGTTGACCAGTGGGACTGGGAATGTATTATCAACAAGGCTGACAGAACAGAAGAAACTCTTAAAAAGTACGTAAAGAGTGTTTATGCTGCGCTTCGCGTTACAGAAAAATACATTGCAAATTCTTATGATTATGTGCAGTGCATTTTACCAGAGGAGATTCATTTCATCACTTCTCAGGAATTAGAGGATAGATGGCCAGACCTTGATGCTCATCAGCGTGAGTACGAGGCTGCTAAAGAATACGGCGCAATCTTCCTTATGAAGATTGGTGATTTACTTAAGTCTGGTGAGAGACACGATGGTCGTGCTCCAGATTATGATGATTGGCAGTTAAATGGTGATATCATCGTTTACTATCCAGTTGATGATATTTCACTTGAGCTTTCATCTATGGGAATCAGAGTAGATGAGGATAGTCTTGCAGCTCAGCTTAAGAAGGCAGGCTGTGAGAATAGAGCTTCTCTTCCTTTCCAGAAGGCAATTCTTGAAAAGAAGCTTCCATATACTATCGGTGGTGGTATTGGACAGAGCCGTATTTGTATGTTCTTCCTTCGTAAGTGTCATATCGGTGAGGTTCAGTGTTCATTCTGGCCTGAAGAAGATGTGGCTTACGCTAGTGAAAGAGGCGTTACAATCCTTTAAAAATTTTAAATTTAGTAATTTATCACTTTACTTTTGTAGAGTTATAGCGTACAATATTCGATGGCCCTTTTAGAGGGCCATTTTATTGTGTATTTTTTATTATAATTCTTTACTTTAAAACTTTAATGTGCTAAATTATATATAAACAATAAAGGGTAACCGTGCGTCTGTGACGTGCTAGCGATAGGAGTATATTTAAAATGAACAAGAAACTTGAAACAGCAGAAATGGATGAGCTTTTAAGAGCTATTCTCAGCCTCGAAACTGTTGAAGAGGCTTATGAATTTTTTGAAGATTTATGTACTGTCAATGAAATGGTAGCAATGAAACAGCGCTTCGAGGTAGCCAAGATGCTCCGTGAAGAGCGTACTTACCAGGATATTGCTGATGAAACAGGGGCCAGCTCTGCAACCATCAGCCGTGTTAACCGAGCTCTTAATTATGGTAACGATGGTTACGACATGGTACTTAAGAGAATCAGTAAATAACTCATTATTTAAATGGAATAATTTCTGTGATAGAATGTAAGATGTAGTCTTCAAGACTACATCTTATTTTTTATTGAGGTGATAATATGGATAACACACGAAAAAGACTTAGTGATATTTTGCATCAGCTTGCAGAAATAGATTATGTTCATCCAGAGGACATCCCTAATATAGATTTATACATGGATCAGGTTCTTACATTCCTTGACCAGGAGCTTGGCACAGTTCGCGAAGCCACAGAAGACAAGGCTATGACCAAAACCATGATTAACAATTACACTAAAAATCAGATTCTGCCATCACCTGAGAAAAAGAAATATTCCAGAGATCACATGCTCAACCTGATTTTCATATATTATCTTAAAAATTTCCTTTCAATGAAGGACATCAAAAACATCCTTGACCCTATCAATGAAAGGTATTTCGGTTCAGATGAGGGACTAGGATTTTATGACATTTATTCTGCCATGGTCGGCTACGAAAGCAAGGTTGCAAATGATGTCACAAAGGATATCATCAGAAAATACAATCTTAGTAAAGAAGCCTTCATGGAGCAGGACGAGGAATCTAGAAATGAACTCCAGGAATTCACATTTATATGTGAGCTGGCCTTCGATGTTTTCGTTAAGAAGATGATGATTGAGCAGTTTATAGCTGGTCGTGAAGCCAAATCAGAGGATGAAAATAGTACTAAAGAAAATCCAAAGGAAAGCAAGTGATTTTTATAGATAGAATCATTTTTATATGATAGAATATTTTAGAACAAACTTTCGTTTTAGATAGGAATTAATGGTTATGGATTTAAGTATGTTAAACGATAGGCAACGCGAGGGAGTTGTCACTACGGAAGGCCCAGTTCTCATACTGGCCGGTGCCGGCTCCGGTAAGACAAGAGTACTTACACACCGCGTTGCTTATTTAATTGAACAGGGTGTTATGCCATACAACATCATGGCTATCACCTTCACTAATAAAGCAGCTCGTGAAATGCGCGAGCGTATTGATAACATCGTAGGCTTTGGTTCTGACGGTGTTTGGGTTGCCACCTTCCATGCATCATGTGTTAGAATCTTACGCAGATTTTGCGAAAGACTTGGGCAGGGCTACAGCACTAACTTCACCATCTACGATACAGACGATTGCAAGACCCTCATGAAGGACGTTTGTAAATATCTTCAGATAGATACTAAGCAGTTTAAGGAACGCACATTTTTAAATGTCATTTCCGATGCTAAGAATAAACTAATCGGCCCAGAGGAATTCACTAATCGTGCCATGGGCGATTATAACATGTCTCGCCAGGCATCTGTTTACAGGGAATACCAGGCCAGACTTCGTCAGAACAATGCATTTGATTTTGACGATTTGATTATGAAGACGGTAGAGCTTCTTAAGCTTGATCCAGAGGTACAGGCGTTTTATCAGAATAAGTTCCATTACATCATGGTTGACGAGTATCAGGATACTAACGCCGCTCAGTTTGAGCTTGTCCGTCTGTTATCAAGCGGCAGAGAGAACCTTTGCGTAGTAGGTGATGACGACCAGTCCATCTACAAATTCCGTGGAGCAGACATTTACAACATTCTCAATTTTGAACAGCATTTCCCAAATGCCCACGTTATAAAGCTGGAGCAGAATTATCGAAGCACAGCTAACATTTTGGATGCTGCTAATGCAGTCATTGCAAATAACGAAGGTCGTAAGGAAAAAGCTCTTTGGACTGAAGAAGAAGCTGGAGACAAAATCAATTTCCAACAGTTCGACAGCGCCTACGAGGAGGCCAGCTACATCGCTAGCAACATAGCAGGCTTTGTACGCAAAGGAGAGGCGGATTACAGAGATTGCGCCATCCTTTATCGTACCAACGCACAGTCCCGTCTTATAGAAGAAAAAATGATATACGAAGGCATCCCTTACAAAATCGTAGGCGGTGTTAATTTCTACAGTCGTAAGGAAATTAAAGATGTCATTGCATATCTTAAAACAGTAGATAATGGCGCTGATGATATTGCAGTTCAGCGTATTATAAATATTCCAAAGCGAGGCATTGGTGCCACATCCATTGCAAAGGTATCAGATTACGCTAGAGAGCATGGCCTTAATTTCTACGAGGCTTTAGTTCATGCTAACGATATTCCATCCATTGGAAAGGCTGCTGTTAAGATTAAGGGCTTCACAGATTTAATTGAAAAGCTCAGAAAGATTGCAGCAGAGGAATCAGTATCAGCTCTTGTCGAGGAAATCCTAGACCAGACAGATTACGTGGCAGAGCTTAGAGCAGAAGGCACAGACGAAGCCAAGGCCCGTATCGAAAATATCGACGAGCTTCTTACAAAGGCTGTTGCATACGAAAAGGATGCTAGAGACGATGAAGAAGAGCCTACACTTTCAGGTTTCCTTGAGGATGTCGCACTTGTTGCAGATATAGACAGCTACGAAGAAAGCGATAACTATGT
>CACYLQ010000140.1:5631-10570 GCA_902775195.1 uncultured Pseudobutyrivibrio sp. | reverse complement strand
ATACGGCATCACATACCTTATCTGGATGGCCTTCTGTTACTGACTCTGAAGTAAAAAGTAACTTTTCCATTTTTTGACTCTCTTTCTGTAAAAATAAAAGTATTTGCCTAAGCTTATCTAGTATATCGTCAATATGTCTTTTCTTCAATATACAACTAAAATATTTTGTTAGCAATTAAGACACGGAATTTTCAGAAATTTTATTAGTTCATGCGGGGTAATTTCTGTTAGAATTTAGATATACGATATATATTCTGATATTTATTAGACATTACAATAAAGGTTGATGATTTATGATTACTTTAACTGTAGACAATTTAACACCTGGAATGATTGTGGCATCTCCGATTGTCACTAAGCGTGGACAAACTATTTCTAAGCCTGGGGAGAAACTGACTCCACAGCTTATTGCCAAGCTTTCATTCTATAAAATAGACGTTGTAACTGTTGAGGGCCAGGCGTCAGCACCTGTTGATACCGATGTAAAACCTAGCAAGCCTGAGCCTAAAGAGGAAAAGAAGGAAAAAAAGGAAGAACCTGAGAAGCCTAAAGCTGAAGAGCCAAAGCCTGCTCCTAAACCAAGAGAAGAGTCCCGTGTAAGCGACCAAATCACATACACGCAGCGCCTAAAGCAATCCAGCCATTTCCAGAAGTTCCAGTCAGATTACGCAATTAACATTGCTAACCTGCAGGAACATTTCAACACTATCATAAACAGCGGCAACGCAGACTGCTGCACAGACCTGTTAGAGCAATGTGAAGCCTTATTCAAATCAAAAACCAATTTGGAGCTTTTCGATATGCTTGCCAACATGCGAAATCTGGAGGACCCGATTTATTCTCATTCATTAAATGTAGGTCTGATTTCCCGTGCTATTGGTAAATGGCTCCGCCTTCCAAAGGCTGATTTAAACACCCTTACACTGGCAGGGCTATTGCATGATATTGGAAAAACCAAAATTCCAGAAGATATTCTAAATAAGCCAGGCAAATACACTGATGAAGAATTCGCCACAATGAAAACTCATCCTCTCCTTGGCAAAAAAATTCTTAACAACAAGGGATTTGATGCAAGAATCCTCTCTGCCGCTCTTCAGCATCACGAAAGAAGTGACGGCAGCGGTTATCCAAGAGGACTGCTGGAGGATGAAATAGATGATTTTGCGGCAATAGTTGCTATTGCAGATGTTTATGATGCCATGACTTCTGCCAGAGCCCACCGCGACCCACTATGCTCCTTCCAGGTTATCAGTCAGTTTGAAAAGGAAGGCTTGAACAAATATCATACCAAATATGTCCTTACGTTTTTGGAGCATATTGCAAACACCTACAACAACAGCCGTATCATGCTCAATAACGCAAAAACAGGCCGTGTGGTCTACATCAATAAGAGTAACCTTTCACGACCTGTTATTCAGATGGACTCAGGTGAAATAATCAACCTGGCCGATAATAAGCATAATGATATTTTTATCAAATCTATTCTCTAAAGGCTTCGTCTATTCGACATCTTAGTCCTGAATAGCGTTTTGCCTGAGAAGTATTATCAACCATTGAATAAAACACATTTGCGTCGCCTACCATGGTGACGCATTTTTTTGCCCTGGTGATGGCTGTGTACAGGATATTTCTGTTCATCAGCATCTTTGGGCCTTCCATTATAGGCATTACAACAGCAGGATATTCCGAACCCTGGGATTTGTGGATAGTGATTGCATAGGCAAGCTCCAGTTCGTCCAAGCTGGCGAATGGATAAACCACCTTTCTGCCTTCTTCGTATTCAACAGTGATTGTTTTTGCCCAATCATTTATATCCTTGATGATTCCCACATCACCGTTAAATACCCCAACGCCCTTTTCAATAGTGATGTTATAGTTTCCCGTAACCTCCCATTCAAGCTGATAGTCGTTACGAATCTGCATAACCTTATCGCCCTCTCGGAAGATTCTGGTGTCGCCGCTCCATTCCTTTTTCTTAGGAGATGGTGGATTAAGGAAGTTCTGCAAAATACCATTTAATCGTTCAACACCTATCAAACCCTTTCGTGTTGGGGTTAGCACCTGAATCTCGCTGATTCCCGCATCTACGTATTTAGGCATTTTATCTCTAACCAATGTGAGCATTACCCTGATGATGGTATCTGCGTCATCCCTCTTTAAAAAGAAGAAATCCTTTGATTTGTTATCAAGCTCCACATGCTCACCCTGATGAATCTTGTGAGCGTTCATGACGATGTCACTTTCCTGAGCCTGGCGGAAAATTTTTTCCAATGTAACCGATGTAAAATGGCCCGATGCCAATATATCCTTCAGCACGTTTCCAGGGCCTACGCTTGGTAGCTGGTGCTCATCTCCTACGATGATAAGCCTTGTTCCTGGGGAAATGGCCTTCAAAAGAGCGTACATCAAGGACACATCTACCATGGACATCTCATCGATAATGATAACGTCGCACTCTAATGGATTATCCTCGTTGCGCTCGAATCTGGCAAAGGATGTGTTATCGTCATCATCGCTGATATTTCCTGTTACCTCTAGCATTCGGTGGATGGTTCTGGCCTCGTAGCCTGTGGCCTCGCTCATTCTTTTGGCGGCACGGCCTGTTGGCGCAGCTAAGAAGATGTTGTAGTTCTCTTCTTCGAACAGCTTAATCATGGTGGTGATGGTAGTTGTTTTTCCTGTACCAGGGCCACCAGTAAGGACGAAAAAGCCTCTTTCAGCTGCTGCAATTACAGCGTTTTTCTGCAGCTCATCCAGCTCTATTTCCTCTTCCAGCTCGATTCGTCTGATGGTGTTTGACAAATCCTCTTTGTCCACCTTGTATTTAACATCCAGCTCCTTCAACATACCAGCAATGGATTCCTCCATCCTGTAGAAGGATCTGGAATAAACCTGGCTTTCTTCCTCATCCTTTTTGATGATGAGCTTTCTATCCATGGCCAAATTCAGTATCTGCGCATGAATGGAATCCTGGTCTACTCCAAGCAAATCCTGGGACATCCTTATAAGAGTCTCCATCGGAAGATATGTATGGCCCATGCCTGCACCCTGACTTAGGATGTACTGGACGCCGCCTTTGATTCTGAATTCTGAATCAACCTTTATGCCTACCTGGCTGGCTATTTCATCGGCTGTCTTAAAGCCTATGCCCGATATTTCATCTGCCAGCTTGTATGGGTTGGACTGAATTACATTGTAAATCTCATTTCCAAATCGATTATAGATTTTGATTGCCTTGTTGCCATGCAATCCGTATTTATCCAAAAAAATAATGGCATTACGGATATCCTTCGCACCAACTATCTGGTCCGAGATTTCCATAGCCTTTGTGATGGAAATACCCTTAACCTCTGCAAGGCGTTCCGGTTCATCCTCAATGATCCTGAAGGTGTCCGCCCCGAACTTCTTAACCACACGGGCTGCCAGCTTTGGGCCGATTCCCTTGATTGCGCCAGAGCCTAAATATCTTTCCATGGAAAGCTCATCTGCAGGTGCCTCCACCTCGTAGCTTGCCACCTTGAACTGCTTACCATATGTAGGATGATCCACGAAATCGCCTTTTAATAGGAGGTTTTCGCCCTCGCCTATTACGGGAAACAATCCTGTGCAAGTGATTAAATCCTCATCTGCCACGAAATCCAATACCGTATAACCATTATCTGTATTTCTAAATATTATGTTTTCTACATACCCTGTTAATTCTTCCATAGGATATATGATAGCATAAAAAAACCACCATGTCTTTACATGGTGGTCCTTGTTAAGCCTTTATAGATTGTACTGTTGAAGTGTTGGTTTTGGCGATATCTTCTGACACCTTCGCATTGTCGAGACCCGCCGTCTCTGTAGGTGCGCCAGTTGTTCCTGTGATTCCATAGTTTCTCATAATCTGGTCTACAAAATCATCAGTCAAATCACCGCCAATTTGGTCAACAAGCTGAGAAGCCATTTCTGTGATAGCCTTATCCATATACAAATCCTTGTACATGCCGATGGTATCGCTCTTGTCTTCCTCACCAACAAATGATTCCTTCACCTGTTTGATGACCTTTTCTACCATGAAGGTTTCGAAGCTTTTTACTGCGTTTTCGATTTCCTCACGGGATGAATCCTTCGAGATTCCACCGATTGATTTGGCTGTTGCTTCTGCCATTGCCTTGTTCTGGTTTGCGTACTGCGTTTGCAGATACGTGCTTGTTCCTAAAACATCCATTTTTTTATCCCCCTGTTAGTAGTTAAAACTTTATCTCTTCAAGTTATTAGCCTGCTCCAGCATAGTATCTGAAGTGGTAATAGCCTTTGAATTCATTTCGTATGCACGCTGTGAAATGATTAGATTAACCATTTCGTCGGCTACATTTACATTTGAGCCTTCCAGATAATTCTGGTAGACCTTACTTCTTGTTACACCCTGGGTGTTCCACTCGCCTAATGGTTCACCAGAGGCTACGCTTTCGTCGTAAAGATTTTCGCCGATTTTCTCAAGACCAACTCTATTTGCGAACTGGAATATTGCCACATTCTGGCCTGTTGGAACATCACGGCCTGTATTATCTCTAAGTGTTACCTGTAATGTATCAGGATTAACCTTGAAGCCTTCTGTTCCTGCTGTTCCTGGAATAGTGATAGGACGACCACCCTGGTCAAGCACTCTATAGCCTTCCGCTGTTGTAAGAGTTCTAGAACCATCTGCCTCTGTAGACCAGCCGAAGTTACCATTTCTTGTGTAGTGAATCTCTTCACCGTCCTGCACTGCAAAGAAGCCATCGCCTGTGATGCACATTGCGGTGTTGCTATCGTTTGCAAGCTGGGCTCCCTGTGTGAAATTAGAATTAAGAGATGCTACTCTTGTTCCTAGTCCCACCTGAGCGCTGGTTGGCTTTGTCTCGCCCTGAGCATTTGTACTTGGAGACTGCATTGTCTGGTACAACAAAGTCTT
>CACYLQ010000140.1:3475-5602 GCA_902775195.1 uncultured Pseudobutyrivibrio sp. | reverse complement strand
TGCTGGCCCTTCATGCCTGAAGCACCAGACCACAATGCTCTCATCATATCTTATGTACCCCCTACTATCTTACAGAACCTACGTTATTTACGGTTTTTTCTAACGTCGCGTCTTCGGTTTGGATCATTTTTTGGCCGGCCTCATAGGCTCGGGCTATGGTTATCATGCTGACCATCTCGTCTACTACGTTGACGTTGGATGCTTCTAACATTCCCTGTTCCATGTAGGCGTCGCTTTCTATAATCTGGCCGCCATCAATTAAATCGTATAGGTTCTCGCCGTATTTATTGATGTAGTCGTAATCTGCTATATCTACAAGTCCGATGGTGTCCACCTCTTGCATATTCTGGGTGATGGTTCCATCCTTTGCGATGGAATATTTCAGATTAGGGTCAACCTGTACATATGAATCCTCGCCCAATGTAGAATTAAGGGCTGCGTCCTGATTTAGTACGTAATCACCATCCGATGTTCTAAGGAATCCCTCACTATCTACTGTGAATGCTCCATCTCTTGTATATTTAATAGAAGTTTCGCCCGCCTTGTTTGTAAAGGCAATTGCTAAAAAGCCTCGTCCAGCAATAGCTACATCGGAATCCTTGTCAGTGATTTGGAATGCGCCCTGGTCCCAATTGGTATAGGTTTCACCAATTTTTGCACCAAGAGAAATGTATCCAATATCTTCTGGCATGTTGTTGAGTGCCGATGTGTCCTTGATTTTGATTGCAAGTCTTTCATCAAAGGCCTGCGCAACCATCGCTTCCTTCTTATAGCCTGTCGTTGCTGAGTTTGCGAGGTTGTTAGTCATAACATCCATTCGCCTCTGCTCGTTTACCATTCCGGTGTAGGCTGTGTATAGTCCTTTTACCATGGCGCCCCCTTTTTAGCTAGCTTACAATACTCTCCATCTCATATATCGGACTCCCCAAAATAAAAATAACCCCTCTTATGAAAAAAATTATATTAAATAATCTTTTCCACAAGAGGGGTTCTGATTCATATTATTTATTTAATTAGTCATCTGAAAGAAGCTCTACATAACGACCTGTTCCGATAGCTACGCAAGTAGTAGCATCGTCAGCTGTCATTGTGTTGATGCCTGTGCGGTCTTCGATGAGTTCCTCAAGACCACGAAGAAGTGCACCGCCACCTGTAAGAACGATACCTCTGTCAGCTACGTCAGCTGCAAGTTCTGGTGGAGTACGCTCAAGTACTGAGTGGATAGCTTCAACAATCTGCATTGTAGATTCCTTGAGAGCTTCCTCTGTTTCCTCTGATGATACTGTGATTGTCTTTGGAAGACCTGATACAAGGTTACGTCCTCTAACGTCCATAGTCTCTGGCTCGCCAAGTGGGAAGCAACGACCGATTTTAATTTTGATGTCTTCGGCTGTACGCTCACCGATAAGAAGGTTGTGCTTCTTACCTTGATAGATGTGCTGACAACTGAGCTACCAAGTGAGATAACAGCGATATCTGCTGTACCACCACCTATATCTACAATCATGTTACCCATTGGAAGTGAAATATCGATTCCAGCGCCGATAGCTGCTGCGATAGGCTCCTCAATAATCTTAACATCACGTGCGCCTGCTGCAAAAGCTGCATCCTCAACGGCACGCTTCTCAACTTCTGTAGCTCCAGAAGGAACGCAAACAGCGATACGAGGCTTACGATAGCTCTTCTTGCCCATTGCCTTCTGAACGAAGTACTTAATCATCTTTTCTGTAACTGTATAATCTGAAATAACGCCCTGACGAAGTGGACGAACTGCTACGATGTTACCTGGAGTACGTCCAATCATAAGACGTGCCTCCTCACCGATTTCTTTAATTTTGTTAGTATCTCTATCAAAAGCCACAACTGAAGGCTCTTTTAAAACAACGCCTTTACCCTTTGCATAAACGAGAACGCTTGCTGTACCTAAGTCAATTCCGATATCTGATGCTGCCATATTTATAATCCTTTCTATTTACTAAATAAAGTATATCAAATGCCTAAAAGCAAAAAATACGCAATTTCACGTTTCTATTATATACGAAAATCTCCATCTTTCAAGTGGCTTTTCTTTCTATAATATATACGAAATTGCGTATAGATTGGTTATTATTACTATATTTAATTAAA
>CACYLQ010000140.1:0-3456 GCA_902775195.1 uncultured Pseudobutyrivibrio sp. | reverse complement strand
CCCACATTGTACATACAATCTAACATCTCATCCAATGGAATCATTTGGGTGATTCCAGAAAGTGACATCTCTGCTGCAACTAATGCGTTAGCGGCACCAGATGCGTTTCTGTTTTGGCAAGGATATTCCACAAGGCCCAGCACTGGGTCACAGATAAGCCCCAGCATATTCATAAGCACTGTGGATGCTGCATAGGTACATTCTCTAGGTGTTCCGCCCATCAGCTCTGTTGCTGCTGAAGCTGCCATTGCTGCGGCCACGCCAACCTCTGCCTGACATCCGCCTACTGCTCCTGCTACTGTAGCATTTTGCATAGCAAGATATCCTATGGCGCTGGCGTTGAATAGTCCGTCGATGATTCTATCATCGGAAATATCGTACTCCTCCTGAAGGGCAAGCATTACTCCTGGCAACACGCCAGATGAACCTGCTGTAGGGGATGCCACGATAAGGCCCATGGACGCATTCACTTCAAGCACTGCCATAGAATAGGTAATGGCCTTTGACATCAGGCTGCCAACTATTGATTTTCCTGCCTCTCTGTGGTCGTTCAGCTTTTTGGCTTCGCCACCTATAAGGCCTCCCATAGATTTAACTGCAGTCTTTGTTGGGCTGATAGCAGATTCCTTCATAATCTCCCACGCCTGCTGAATCTTATTTTTTATTTCATCTTCAGTTGTTTCAAACTGACTACATTCTCTCATTTTCATAACCTGCGATATGCTATACCCGTTCTTTTCGCATATCTCAAGCATTTCTTCTGCTTTCTTAAAATCCATTTCACTACCTCTATATCTGTACAAGCATTACATCTTCAACATATTGATTTTGCTTGATAGCATCCTTTAATTCCTCAGGCAACGCGCCATCAGTTTCAACGATAGTGTACGCCCTCTCGTGCTTACCCTCTCTGAACAATCTCATGAAAGCGATGTTGATATTTCTGTCGCTTAATGTGCTTGCAATGTGGGTGATTACGCCTGGCATATCCTTTTGAACAACGATTGCTGCGCTGTACTCGCCTGTGAAATCTACTGGCACATTATCAATTCTGACGATTCGACATTTGCCGCCTCCGATGGATTCGCCGCGAACATCAAGAGTTTTACCATCACCTGTAACGATATGGATATCCACCGTGTTAGGATGAACATCTGTCTCCGTCTCGTTGGTAGAAAAATCGAACTCTACGCCTCTTTCTTTAGCTATTTTAAAGGATTCTCTAATTCTTTTATCATCTGTCTTAAAACCAAGAATTCCACCCAGCAACGCTTTGTCCGTACCGTGGCCATGATAGGTCTCAGCGAAGGAACCGTATAAGGTAAAATCAACATGCTTTATATCCCCACCTGCCATCTTCCACGCTAAATAAGCAATGGAACTAGCTCCAGCTGTGTGGGAGCTGGATGGACCTATCATATTTGGTCCTAAAACATCAAAAACACTAATAGAACTCATAATGCCTCCAGATATATTTTTACACTATTTTCATACTAACAAAAAACACCAGCGCATTCAAACGCTGGTGTAATATTCGGGGAGTGCGACCAAAGTTTCCTCTGGTCGCTGAGTTATGAAAAATTTGGTATTAGCTTTCCGCTAGTACGCTAAGTAATATAACGCCCTTATGTGAAGACTAAGTGAAGATTGAGAAAAATTTATCACAAAATAGACAAACTTACTCACTTATTTTTGTTTGTGGTCTACAAATATTCCTTAAGGTATTGTCCTGTGTAACTCTTCTTCACCTTCACGATTTCTTCTGGTGTACCCTTAGCTATTACAGTACCACCTCTATCGCCGCCATCTGGGCCCATGTCGATGATGTAATCTGCACACTTGATTACGTCAAGATTGTGCTCGATAACAACTACCGTATTTCCAGAATCAGATAGCTTACGCATGATTTCTACAAGCTTGTTAACATCATCAAAATGAAGACCTGTTGTTGGCTCGTCTAAGATGTAGATAGTCTTGCCTGTTGCACGGCGAGAAAGCTCGGTAGCAAGCTTGATACGCTGTGCCTCACCACCTGATAATGTGGTGGATGGCTGACCAAGCTTGATATAGCCAAGTCCTACATCATACAAGCTCTGAATCTTGTTAAGGATGCTAGGTACATTCTTGAAGAACTCTACAGCCTCCTCAACTGTCATATCAAGGATGTCGTAAATTGTCTTTCCTTTATAATGAACCTCAAGAGTCTCACGGTTGTATCGCTTACCACCGCAGACCTCACATGGTACGTAAACGTCTGGCAGGAAGTGCATCTCGATTTTGATGATACCATCGCCTGAGCATGCCTCACATCGACCTCCCTTTACATTGAAGGAGAATCGGCCCTTGCTGTAGCCGCGCTCCTTGGCCTCTGTAGTGCCGGCGAACAAATCTCTGATTAAATCAAACACACCTGTGTATGTGGCAGGGTTGGAACGTGGTGTACGTCCGATTGGAGACTGGTCGATATCGATGACCTTATCCAGTGCCTCTGTTCCAATAATATCATCGTGCTTTCCTGAAACCTTACGGGCACGGTTCAATCGCTTGGCCAAATCCTTGTATAAAATCTCGTTAACAAGGGAGCTCTTACCTGAGCCGGAAACACCTGTTACTACTGTCATGATGCCAAGTGGAATGTCCACATCGATGTTCTTAAGGTTGTGCTCTCTGGCACCCTTTATTGTAAGCCAGCCCTTTGGCTCCCTGCGCTCCTTTGGAACTGGGATGCAAAGCTTGCCGCTAAGGTATTGACCTGTGATGGAATCTGGGCAAGCCATGATTTCCTCCGGAGTTCCTGCGGCGATAACTTGTCCACCGTCCTTGCCTGCGCGAGGGCCGATATCCACAAGATAATCCGCAGCCTTCATAGTATCCGCATCATGCTCTACTACGATAAGGGTATTGCCCAGGTCTCTAAGGCCCTTAAGGGAAGCAAGGAGCTTATCGTTATCCTTCTGGTGCAAGCCGATTGATGGCTCGTCTAGGATATAGGCTACGCCAACCAGGCCTGAACCAATCTGGGTTGCAAGACGGATACGCTGAGCCTCACCACCTGAAAGTGTAGCTGTGGCACGGCTAAGTGTAAGATAATCAAGCCCTACATCCACCATGAATTTAAGTCTTGCCTTAATCTCCTTTAAAACAACAGCACCGATTTTCTTCTGCTGTTCGGTAAGATTCAGGCCATCTATCATATCGTAAAGCTCGTGTACTGGGTACTGAGTCATTTCGAAGATGTTCTTGCCATCTAATGTAACTGCCAGTGATTCCTTCTTCAGACGCTGACCGTGGCAGCATGGGCAATCACTGTAGAACATGAACTCTTCGTATTCCTTTTTAGCTGATTCAGAAAATGTTTCCTTATATCTGCGGTTAACATTTTCAATTAATCCCTCGAAAACTGTAGGGTAAACGCCATGGCCCCTTTGGCCCTGGTAATGCACATCTACCGAACGG
>CACYLQ010000139.1 GCA_902775195.1 uncultured Pseudobutyrivibrio sp. | reverse complement strand
CCTCTAACATCTGCAAACTTCATAGCAAGAAGATAGAATGCGATAAGCTGTGCACTGTAAGCCTTTGTTGTAGCAACTGAAATCTCTGGGCCTGCCCATGTGTACATAACCTTTTCAGCCTCACGTGCAATAGATGAACCTACTACGTTAACGATAGCAAGTGTCATGTTGCCCATAGCGCGTGCCATTCTAACTGCTTCCTTTGTATCAGCTGTCTCACCAGACTGTGAAACTGCGATAACAAGCTCGTTCTCCTGAAGAATTGGATTACGATATCTAAATTCTGAAGCGATGTCTACCTCTACAGGGATACGTGCCATCTCTTCAAATACATATTTAGCTGTAACACCTGTGTGATAAGCTGAACCACAGGCAACGATTCTGATACGTGAGATTGCTTTAATCTCTTCGTCAGACATGCCAAGCTCTTCAATATCAACAGTGTCGTTCTTGATACGTGGATTAAGAGTATCACGAACAGTCTTAGGCTCCTCGTGGATTTCCTTAATCATGAAGTGGTCGTAACCACCCTTTTCTGCTGCATCAACATCCCAATCAATTGTCTTAGATTCCTTTTCGATTGGCTGACCATCTACATCGAAGAATTCGATTTCGTTCTCTGAAAGACGAGCGATTTCTTCGTTCTCGATGAAGTAAACCTCACGAGTGTACTTAAGAACAGCTGGAACATCAGAAGCAATAAGATTGCCGTCCTTTCCAAGACCTACGATAAGTGGGCTGTCCTTACGAACTGAATAAATCTGATCTGGGTAATCAGCGAAAATGATACCAAGGGCATAAGCACCTTCAACACGGTGCATAACCTTTGTTACACATGTAAGAGGATCATTGCCTGCCTTGTAATAGTAATCAAGAAGGTGTGCAACAACCTCTGTATCTGTTTCTGACTTAAAGTTATATCCACGCTTCATAAGCTTCTCCTTAAGCTTAGCGTAGTTTTCGATAATACCGTTGTGAACAACAGCGATAGTCTCATCCTCGTTAAGATGTGGATGAGCGTTTGTCTCGCTAGGCTCACCGTGTGTAGCCCAACGTGTATGACCAATACCGATAGTACCCTGCATTGTAGCACCATCGTGAGTCTTTTCACTAAGAAGACGAAGACGTCCCTTAGCCTTTTCATATTCAATCTTGCTACCATCATATACAGCCATTCCTGCTGAATCGTAGCCTCTATATTCTAGCTTACTAAGTCCATCCAAAAGTATAGGCGCTGCCTGTGATTTACCTACGTAACCTACTATTCCACACATATTATAATTCCTTTCTTTGCATAATAAGCGCTATCATTTTACTACTATTTTGCATAAAAGTAAAATGAGGACTGGCCTAACGGTCAATCCTCATTGATTACCTAATTATTCTTTACTATCTGAACCTGATGACATATCCGGAGTCTGATTAATTTCAGCGCTGGATTCTGTACATCCTGTTTCATTTACAATGTGGTCACTGATTACATCAACAACATCATCTGTAGCATCGTAATTTTCCTGTTCGTACATGAACTGATGGAGTGTTGAAACGTTTGTTGAAAGTGTACATGGAACAACAACACTACCAGTCTTCTTGCTAATTGTCTTTGTCTTAAGTGCGAATGGGAAGCCAGTTGAATTAGTAACCTCATAATCCTTAACTGCTGTAGCCATTCCTACGCACTGTCCTAAGCTTAAGCTTGTTGAAATCTCAGGGAAGACATCATCACAAATCTTGTTGAGCTGTGCAATGTTAGCCTTCTTGGCCTTTTCGATAAGAAGCTTGATTACTGTACGCTGATTCTCAGCACGGCCATAGTCATTATCAACCGCATATCTGTTTCGGCAATAACCAACTACCTGAGCACCGTTCATGTGGTATACACCAGGCTTGTCGAAGTAGCAATCGTTTCTATCCCAGTACTCGTCCTTATTAGGATAGTACTTAAGGACATGCTCAACCTCTGCGATGTAACCTGCAAGTGCGTTCTGACCTGTCTCAGGATTGTTTGTGTTAATCATTTTCTGAGTAACCTCAAGGTCAAGTCCGCCTAAATCGTCAACAACCTTTGCAACTGCGTAGAAGTCAACTGATACGTAACCTGAAATATTTAAGTCAAGGTTCTTGTTAAGCATTTCGATGGCTGTCTCTACACCGCCATGATTGTATGCGTAGTTACATTTTCTGTAAGTGTTATCTGTAACCTCTAGGTAAGTATCACGCTGTACTGATACCATCTTAACTTCCTTAGTATCATTATTAATAGAAACAAGGATGATTGTATCTGAGTTACCGCTGTCAAGGTTACCATTTGAACGGTTATCTACACCGAAAAGTGCAAGTGTGGTGTACTGGCTAAGTACTTCTTTTGTCTCTTCATCAAGGCTATCGTTTTGAAGCTCGGACATGTTGATGTTGTCCCAATTAACCTTACCGAACTTACTCCAGAAGAAGAACACGATAAGGATTACAAGAAGTATTGCAATTTCCACAACGAAAATTGTACGCTTCATTTTTTTCTTTTTAGCATTCTTACCTGTAGGTCTTCTACCACCTGAACGAGCCTGTGCTGCACGTGTGTTTCTTGCGTCTTTAGCATCTCTAGAATTCTTAGGGTTTCTAGAAGCTGGCTTCTTGCGATTAGCTGAACCTGAACGGCTGCTTGAACGGCTAGCTGATGCTCTGCGGGCACTGCTTGATGCTGAACGTCTAGCTGGCATATCGTCCTCCTCATATCCGTATTGTGAGCCGTATCCATCATATAATTCTATTTCATCATCTAAGTCCATAGAATATCTTGGACGACTGCTGTATTCATCTCTGTTCACAGGTCTTCTCTGTGGATTATGGCTTCCCGATGGTCTGCCAGATGGTCTCGCACCTGCTGGGCGACTACCTGCGGGACGACCTGCCGGTCTATTTGCTGGTCTACGACGGCCAGAGCCATCTCGGCCTCTTAAGTCGTAATCTTCGAAATTACTCATTAACTGAATGTCTCCAATCTTAAGTTTATTATCCTTAATTTGCCTTCAAATTAATGGAAGCAATAGTCTATGCTAGTCTACTCTACCATCACTAATATTGTCAAGGTCTTCTTTCTCCTCCTGAGTGCCAGGAAGTATGTAGTTTTCCATGCCTATCGGCAGATTTTTGTTGTAAAACATATCTCCATTTTCTACAAATTCACCATGCTTTTCCATAATAATATCATGGTTATCTGTAGGGGTTATTAGCTCTCTGTTTTTCCACCTGGCGATGACTCTTGGCAAAGCAATTATTCTATAGCCTCGCTTCCTTGCCCTAAGACAAAAATCAAACATTGCATCCTGTCCTGTAAGTCTGGTATCGAAGCCTCTAAGCATTCTATATACCTTGGCATCTATCAGGCAACAGCCGCAATCTACCACCGCTACATCACGGGGCATATTGCCGATTCCATCATAGGTGTTTCTGAATACGCTCTGTCCATGAAATGCAGGATACCAGGCTCCATCAGTGTCATAAATGTAGCCGATGTTGTCGATAGTAAAGCCTCTGTCTATAAATCTTGCCCCCACCACCGCCACATCGGGCTGGCACAGATATGAGTACATCTTCTTTACATTATTTCTCGTGTACAGCCTTACATTTTCATCTCTTAAGAACATGTAATCTCCGGAGAATCTTCTGAAGGTTGAATCATCATAATCCAAATGCCATTTTTTAAGAGAGTTATCTATCCTGCCTTCGCAGATGACACCGTTTTGTCTAAGGTAGGAAACTGCCAGCGCCATGTGTTCCTTGCAATAGAAATTGGCCGCCTTTCGCTCCTCTTTGTTCATGGCCCTGTTGCTGGTTCTCTTGTGATAGATAAGAGATGGCACATGCTCGATAGGCTCATTTTTAAACAATGCCCTCAACACATATTCATATAGGGTAGAGGTTTGGGCCTTTTCATTAAATTCCCCTAGTCTTCTCATAAGAGATTTAGATATACAAATAAAATCTCCTATGTAATCTGTCTGTAGGAAAAGCTCTTTATTAAAATCTGGTTTGAAATGAGGATTTTTTCTGTCGAGACCGATAAGCTCATCATGGTCTGCATAGATAATGCACTCCTTATTCTCCAGTGAATCAATCTTCTCATTTAAAGAACTGAGTGTCTTTCCACTGAGTCGGTCGTGCTGTCCAAGATAGACAAGATAATCCCCCTCTGCAAAATGGGCTCCTATGTTATAAGCATAGGACATCCCATTTTTCTTTTTCAGCCTTCGGTAGTGAACCTTATCAACAATATCAGGGAAGAACTCCTTGATGGTCACCTCAATGGCGTTAGAAGGATTATTGTCTAAAATATATAATTCGAATTCACGATATTCCTGTTCATCGATGGACTCAAGACAATCCTTGAACTGATTCATGTCTGTCTCGTCTGTCCATACTACTAGCGAAAAATATGTTTCTGCCACTATTTCGAACCCTTTCCCCCAAATACAACAGCTACTGTCTTAAAAAGGATTTTGATATCCAAACCTAAAGACCAATTAGATATATACTGCGTATCTAACGCTACCACCTGCTCAAAATCTGTAATGTCGCTTCGTCCGCTGACCTGCCACATTCCTGTAAGGCCCGGCTTGATTGAAAGTCTTGCCTTATGATGGAGCGCATAATTTTCGTATTCATCCTCAAGCGGTGGTCTTGTTCCAACTAAAGACATGTCACCTACTAAAACATTTAGAAACTGAGGCAATTCATCTATTGAATACTTTCTCATGAAATGTCCAATTGGAATGATTCTTGGATCATTATCCATCTTGAACATATTTCCATTTATTTCGTTTTTTTCTAATAGCTCTTTTTTACGTTCTTCAGCATCCATATACATGGTTCTGAATTTGTAAAATTTGAACTTGCGACCATTTTTTCCAATTCTTGTCTGTGTGAAAAATACTGGTCCTTTTGATTGTATTTTTATGATTGGCGCAAAAATGATAAAGGCAATCAATGTAAACAGAAGTCCTATTAATGCACCGATTATATCCGCAACTCTTTTAACAAAAGCCTG
>CACYLQ010000138.1 GCA_902775195.1 uncultured Pseudobutyrivibrio sp. | reverse complement strand
CTTCGACGGAGCATTCTTGCTAGAGCATGGAGATTTAATCTGCGATGATTGCGTAAATGTATTATCTCAGGTATAAATAAAGCTTCCCCCATTTCGGGGGAAGCTATTTTATTCTGGAAACGCTCCAGCTAAATCACAAATAGTCTTTACGCACATCTCTTCACCAAGAGTTCCGCTATCTAGGATAACATCATATTCTCTGAAATCACCCCAGTTTTTATCTGTGTAATATTTGTAGTATGTTTTACGCTGCTTGTCCTTCTTTGCGAGTCGCTTTTCAATGCTTACATTTTCAATGTTTTCGTAGCGCTCTAACACACGTTTTTTTCTGTGCTCCATATCAGCGTGAATCATTACATTCATGCAGCGGACGCCTTCTTTTCTAAGGATGTAGTCAGCACATCTACCTACGATAACGCAAGGTCCTTTAGCTGCACAATCTAGGATTACCTTTTTTTGAGCTATAAAGATTTCATCCTGTGGGCTTTGGAAATACATTGTTCCAGCTGCAGAAATATCAAACCACATTGCAGTTGAAGAGGTGTATTCCCCTTGAGTTTCTATAAGTTCCTTTGCGTAACCACTTTCCATAGCTACACGATTAACAATTTCGCCATCATAAAATGGGATATTTAACTGTTTTGCAACAGCTTCACCAATGCTATGACCGCCGCTGCCAAATTCTCTCGAAATAGTAATTACTGGATACATAGTGGGTTCCCTCCAATCATTATTCTTATCTATAGTTTATAGAAAACTAGATAAAAAGTCAAAAAGAGTCTGATTTATCTGATTATTAATACAGGCCCCATTTTCTGCATATTCCCCACTGTCACCACATATATCAACGCCGATTATTTGACGGTCTTTTGCAATATCTTTTAGCAAATCAATCATTTCATCTATTGTCATATCACCCTGGTCCCAGTCAGTGATTGCGTAGTCCTCAGACAATACGTCTTTATCAATGGAAATATAAAGAGGGATATCCTTGTCAATGCTGTTGATATCAAGCATTTCGCCTACGCCAAATGTGTATACATTCATAAGATTGCTAAGTGTTTCTTTGGCCTCTAGCACCCATCCTCCGCAGGAGGTAATCTGCCCGAAGCTAGGTGGCTGATCATCAGGATGATGGTCGAATAGAATAAGATTAAAAGGTGTTTTAATCTGCATCAGCCAAAGTAGGCTAAGGTAGTGATAGTTTCCTGAATCGATGAAATGAATGCCATTTAAAGAAGCAGCCTCCATTCTTTCTAGAAGCTGCTCCTTCGTATAGTCATCCAAATAACAGCGTGTACCCTCAAGGTCACGACAGTCTATAATACTAAGATTTTCATTTGAATTGTAGAATGACTGATGCTCGTAAGCATCAGTCATTTTGATTATTGTGGTTTGCATTTTAATACTTTACCTGCATTTTTTAATTCTTTATGTTTGTGTGTTGAGAATAAATCTGTCCAAATGTTAGGGTGGAAGAGCATTAGTATTGGGAATAATTCAAGTCTTCCTGCTAACATGTCAAATATCAACACAATCTTTGAAAGGTCTGAGAAGAAAGCAAAGTTTGAAGCTGGTCCAACCATGCTTAATCCAGGACCGATGTTACTCATTGTAGCAATAACTGCAGTAAATATAGTTGAAAAATCAAGGTTTTCAAAGGACAAGATAAATACGCTGATGAAGAAAATCAACATAAAGGTTCCAAAGAAAACGTTGTTGGAACGGATTGTTTCGTGGTTAACTGGTTTTCCATCCATCAGTGTCTTTCTAACGCTACGAGGATGGATGTAGCTGATTAATTCCTTGTGTACAGCCTTTCCCATAAGAACGAAACGAGATACCTTAATACCACCACCTGTAGAACCTGCACAAGCACCGATAAACATCAGAAGTACAAGTACGCAGCGGCTAGTCTGTGGCCATACAGCAAAATCTGCTGTAGAAAATCCTGTAGATGACTGAATAGATGTAACCTGGAATGCGGCCTTTGTCAATGCATCAAAAAGTCCTGCGCTACTACTAAGTGTGTTGACGGTAATGATACCTATTGATAATGCAGTAAGGAATGAATACATTCTTACTTCTTCCATTCTGAAAGCATCTCTTGCGTGATGGAAGAGCATGTAATAGTAAAAGTTAAAGTTAACACCAAAGATAAACATGAAGCAAGCGATAATCCACTGACATGCTACGTTAAAGCCTGCGCAGCTGTTGGCGTATATTCCAAATCCTCCTGTACCTGCTGTAGCAATACCTGTGTTGATTGCTTCAAATGGAGTCATGCCCGCTATCAAAAGTAAAATGATTTCAAGGGCACAAAGTCCTAAGTAGATAAGGTAAAGCATCTGAGCTGTGTTCTTAAGCTTTGGAACCAGCTTTCCAACAGATGGACCAGGTGATTCGGCTTTCATCAGATTGAACTGAGAACCATCGCCACCGGCCAGTGGAATAACTGTAAGCAGGAACACCAAAACTCCCATACCACCGACAAGGTGTGTAAAGCTTCGCCAAAACAGTGATGCATGGCTAAGAAGCTCAACATTATCCAAGATGGATGCACCAGTTGTGGTAAAACCAGAAACAGTTTCAAATAACGCATCGATGTAATGTGGTATCTCATCACTTAAATATAATGGAAGAGCTCCGATTGCAGAAAGAGCAACCCATGAAGCACCAGTGCAGAAGAAGCCTTCCTTTAAGTAGAATGAAGATTGCCTTGGTTTAAAATAGCTATTTAAAAATCCAATAATAAGGCATGGAACAGCGACTACAGCGTAATCTATCCATACACCTTCGTGGTAAATTATAGCAACGATTATAGGGAGCATCAAAAAGATTCCCATAAATCCAATTACATATCCTAATATAAAACGAATTACGGAATGATTCATATCCGACTACCTCAAAGTATCAAGTATTGTGGCAAAGCCTGTGTGTGTGGTAACAACCATAACTGTGTCACCAACTTCAATTGTATCTGAACCGCTTGGAATAATGATTGTACCATTACGGTTGATGAATGCGATAAGTACATTGTCCTTAAACTGAAGTACCGAGAATGGTACGCCTACAGCCTTTGACTTCTCACTAATATTGAATTCAATAGCCTCAACCTTCTGATCAAATAAGTGATATAAAGTGAGTATATCATCTCCATCACCAGATGCGCTCTTAGCACGTACATAAGCGATGATTGATTCGGCAGTGATATGACGTGGGTAAATCACTGAACCTAAATTCAACTGTGAGAGTACATTATCAAAATTGATTCGATTAACCTTTGTGATAACCTTGGCATTGCTAACCTGATTAGCATATAAAGTAAGAAGAATGTTTTCTTCATCAATTCCTGTAAGAGGAACAAAGCTTTCTACGTATTCGATGCCTTCCTCGCGAAGTAATGCTTCATCGCCACCGTCACCGTTAATGATAGTGGCCTTTGGAAGTGCAATAGAAAGCTCCTCGCAACGTTCCTTGCTTCTTTCTATAATACGTACGTTGATTTTTGCCTGAAGTAGAAGCTTAGCTAAATAGAAGGAAGCTTTACCACCACCAACAATCAGACAATCCTTAACCTGTCTTGTCTTGAAACCAATTTCATTAAGGAAGGTACGGGCGAATCTTCTGGCGCCTACAGCTGATACGATATCATTTGCCTGCAATACAAAATCACCAGTAGGAATAACTACATCGTTTCCTCGTTTAACTGCAGAGATAAGCACCTTGCTGGTAGTTGCAGATGATAAGTCCTTAATTGTAAGGCCATCTAATATGTTACCTTCTTCAATTTTGAACTCAACAAGTTCAGCCTGACCATGTGCGAATGATGAAACCTCTAGAGTAGATGGAAGAGAAAGGATTGATGATATTTCTCTTGCAGCCTCAAACTCAGGGTTAATAACCATTACAAGACCAAGCTTTTCCTGAAGATATGAAATTTCCTTTGAATAGTCTGGATTTCTAACTCGTGCGATAGAAGCACAATCACCTACCTGCTTTGCGATAGTACAGCAGAGGAGATTAAGCTCGTCAGAGTTAGTAACAGCGATAATAAGGTCAGCGTCCTTGATACCAGCCTCTACCTGAATGCTGTAGCTGGCACCGTTACCCTGAATACCCATAATATCGTATAGATTTGTGAGATTATCAATTCTGTCTTGATTTTTATCTATAACAACTATATCGTGACCTTCCTTTGAAAGGCGGTCTACTAATGTACGACCTACCTTACCACAACCAACGATAATAATTTTAAGACCTCTTTTTGAGGATTTATCAAAAAACATGACTTTGCCTCCAATTATATTATGGTATACAAAAATACCCACTCATACTCTAGTCCAAAAGAGGCAAAAGTGCAAGCTAAATTCTAACATCTACCTTACGAGTAATTCTTTTAGCAACATCGTAAACTTCCTTTAAGTATTTTGAGTCCTCTGTAAAGAAGTTATCAAACTTTTTAGCAGAATAGTTTTTTGCGGCGCTCTCGTACAAGGACACAGTTCCATCCTTATTTACAGTAATGCCTATTTTCTGCAATTCCAAAGCGTATTCACTATTAATGTTTTTAAGTTTATTAACAGCATTTTTGACAGCGGTGTCATTTTTGCCGTAAGTAGTCGCAGATGTGATAGCGTTATTCATAGTGTCGGTAAAGGCCTTCAGCTTTTCCTGAGTCATCGTATCAGTTGAGCCTTCAAAGTCGTAATCCTGCAGCTTTCTAATAGCAATGCGAAGCGCACTTGCATCAGCCATTGAAAGAGTGCCTGTAGGACTACTGTTTCTAGCTGTACCGTGAGACACTGATGAATAGCTATTATAAAACAATCTTAAGCTTAACGAATTAGTTACACTTATGCTCATAGATACTCCTTTAGATATATTGCTATATATTGTATCGAATGAAATCCTATTTATATTAATGTTTTTAGTTGAAGAATTTGAAAATTTAATCTATACTTTAGGAAAAAGTCATTGTTATCGATTTTGGCGGACAGTACAATCAGCTTGTTGCTCGTCGCGTCAGAGAATGTAATGTCTACTGTGAAATCTATTCTTATCGTACCCCGCTTGATGAAATTAAAAAGATGAATCCAAAGGGAATCATTCTCACAGGAGGACCAAATTCATGTTATGAGGAGGGAGCCCCTACTTATACTAAGGAATTGTTTGAACTTGGAATACCAGTACTTGGTCTTTGCTACGGTGCTCAGCTTATGATGCATGTGCTTGGAGGCAAGGTTGAGAAGGCACCTGTTCGTGAGTATGGTAAAACTGAAACTTTTATTGATGGAGCTTATGATTCATTATTCGCAGGCGTGGATAAGTCAACAATCGTATGGATGAGCCATTTTGATTATATATCAAAGGTAGCTCCTGGATTTGACATCATTGCTCATACAACAGATTGCCCTGTTGCAGCAGCAGGCTGTGAGAACAAAAAGCTTTATGCAATCCAGTTCCATCCAGAAGTACTACACACTGTACAGGGTAAGGAAATCTTATTCAACTTTGTGCGTAACATCTGTGGTACTGAAGGCAGCTGGCGCATGGACTCCTTTGTTGAGCATACTATAGAAGAGATTCGTCAGCGTGTAGGTTCAGGTAAAGTGCTTCTTGCACTTTCTGGTGGTGTTGATTCATCGGTACTTGCAGCACTTCTTGCAAAGGCTATTGGAAAGCAGCTTACTTGCGTATTCGTAGACCACGGCCTTCTTCGTAAAAACGAAGGCGACGAGGTAGAGTCAGTATTTGGCCCTGCTGGTTCTTTTGATATTAATTTTGTTCGTGTAAACGCAGCACAGCGTTACTACGCAAAGCTTGCGGGCGTTACAGAGCCAGAGCAGAAGCGTAAGATTATCGGTGAGGAATTCATCCGAGTATTTGAGGAAGAGGCTAAGAAGATTGGTACTGTAGACTTTCTCGCACAGGGAACTATCTACCCAGACGTTGTAGAATCAGGACTTGGCGGAGAATCAGTAGTTATCAAGTCTCACCACAACGTAGGTGGTCTTCCTGACTATGTTGATTTCAAGGAAATCATCGAGCCACTTCGTAACCTTTTCAAGGACGAGGTTCGCAAGGTAGGTTTAGAGCTTGGACTTCCAGAATACCTGGTATTCCGTCAGCCATTCCCAGGCCCAGGCCTTGGAATCCGTATCATTGGCGAAGTTACAGAAGAAAAGGTTCGCATCGTTCAGGATGCTGACTATATCTATAGAACAGAGCTTGCTGAGGCAGGCCTCAAGAAGCTTCCAGATCAGTACTTCGCAGCTCTTTCAAACATGCGCTCCGTAGGTGTTATGGGCGACGAGCGTACATACGACTACGCAGTAGTACTTCGTGCAGTTGAAACAGTAGACTTCATGACAGCCGAAGCTTCCGAAATCCCATTCGAAGTACTTCAGCGTGTAATGAGCCGCATCATCAACGAGGTTAAGGGCGTTAACCGCGTAATGTACGATCTTACTTCTAAGCCACCAGGAACTGTGGAGATGGAGTAG
>CACYLQ010000137.1 GCA_902775195.1 uncultured Pseudobutyrivibrio sp. | reverse complement strand
TTTCTTTATGAATTATTTAAGGCTGTAGGTATATCTGCAGCCTTTTTTCTTTGGATTATTTCGTCCTGTTCAGGAGGATTTTCAATGTATTTTTTAACTGCAGAAGCGTCCTTTGATGGCGCACATTTTTTGTCAGGCTATAAAGGTAAATGTTCTAATCTTCACGGCCACAGATGGAGAGTTCTTTTAAAAATCAAGGCTGATGAATTACAGGAGAGTGGTCAGCAGCGTGGAATGGTTGTTGATTTTTCAGATGTGAAAAAGGCGCTGAAGGAGGAGACAGATTACTTCGATCATACATTTATATATGAAAGAGATACTTTAAAGGAAAGAACTGTTGATGCTTTAAATGAGGAAGGTTTTTTGATGCGAATAGTAGATTTCAGACCTACTGCAGAAAACTTTTCCAAATATTTTTATGATAAGTTCGCAGGCTATGGTTTTGATGTGGCTGAGGTTACAGTCTATGAAACTCCTAACAATTGCGCAAGCTATAGCAGGTAGGAGGACAGTATGGCTATATTTCATGTAGTAGAAAAATTTGTAAGCATCAATGGCGAAGGGCAACATGCAGGTGAACTTGCGGTGTTCATAAGATTAAGAGGTTGCAATCTTAATTGTAGTTATTGCGATACTAGATGGGCATGCACTAGTGATGCTGCCGCAGAAGATATGACAGAAGAGGAGATTATTAACTATATCAAATCCACAGGTGTTAAACGTGTAACGTTAACAGGTGGTGAGCCATTGATGGCGGAGGATATTATGATTCTTCTACAAGCTTTATCAAAGCAAACAGAACTTAAAATAGAAATTGAAACTAATGGAAGTATCCACATTAAAGACTTTGCAGCAATTAATAATCCACCAGCCTTTACGCTAGATTACAAGCTTAAAGGCTCTGGCATGGAGGATAAAATGCTGACAGATAATTTTAAGTTTCTTACCGCAAAGGACACAGTGAAATTTGTTTGTTCCGATGTATCTGAACTTGAAAGGGTTTGTGGTGTTTGGAAGGATTGAGCCGGCGGACATGGTTGATTATATGATTAGTCACAATAGAAACGACATTAGGTTACAGCTTCAGCTACACAAATTTATTTGGGACCCAAATAAAAGAGGAGTGTAAGGGAAAGGACAAAAATGGCTATTGATAAAGAGCTTATAAAAGAAAGCGTAAGAAATATTTTGATTGCACTTGGAGATAATCCCGACAGACCTGGACTTAAGGAGACTCCAGATAGAGTTGCAAGAATGTACGAAGAGGTTTTTGATGGAATGAACTACAGTAATCAGCAGATTGCAGACAAGTTCAACAAAACCTTTTATGAAGATTACTATGATGAAAACAATCAGGATTTGGTTTTCGTAAAGGATATAGAGGTCTTTTCATACTGCGAGCATCATCTTGCACTTATGTATGATATGAAGGTTAGTGTTGCTTACATTCCAAATGGAAAAGTGATTGGACTTTCAAAGATTGCAAGAATTGCAGATATGGCAGCCAAAAGATTGCAGCTCCAGGAAAGAATAGGAAATGATATAGCAGAAATAATTACACTTGTTACAGGCTCGGAGGATGTGGCTGTATTTATAGAAGCAAGTCATTCCTGCATGACAGCCAGAGGCATTAAAAATGCTGGTGCCAAAACTCAGACTCAAACCTTAAGAGGCAGATTTAAAACAGATTCAAACTTATTACAAAGATTATTATAGGAGAAATAATGAAAGCATTAGTACTTATTAGTGGAGGGTTGGACAGTACCACATGTCTGGCACTTGCAGTAAAAGAATATGGAAATGAAAATGTGGTTGGTCTATCTATTTTTTATGGCCAGAGACATGATAAGGAGATTAAGGCGGCAGACGCAGTATGCGATTACTATAAGGTAGAGCATATTACACTGGATTTATCTACAATGTTCCAGTTCAGCGATTGCAGCTTGTTAAAGCATTCAGATGAGGAGATTCCAGAAGGCGCTTATGATCTACAGCTAAAAGAAACAAATGGCAAGCCGGTAAGCACTTATGTACCATTTAGAAATGGATTGTTCTTATCAAGCGCAGCTGCCATTGCATTATCAAAGTGCTGCTCAAAAATATACTATGGCGCCCATGCAGATGATGCGGCAGGAAATGCATATCCAGATTGCTCCAGCGATTTCAATAATGCGATGAACACAGCAATCTATGAAGGTAGTGGAAAGCAGCTACAAATAGAGGCACCTTTTATAAATCTTAACAAAGCCGGTGTTGTAAAAATGGGATTGGAATTGAATGTACCTTATGAGCTTACATGGAGCTGTTACGAAGGTCATGATAAGGCCTGCGGAAGATGCGGAACATGTATCGACAGAAAAAAGGCATTTGAGCTAAATGGAACAGCAGACCCAATCGAATACGAGGATTAATTTGGAGGATTAAAATGAGCGAAAGAAAAGACGAAGGTACACTTACATTACTTGGAAATAAAAACAATACATACCCTGACAATTATGCACCTGAAATGCTTCAGACATTTATAAACAAGCATCCTGATAATGATTATTTTGTAAAATTCAACTGCCCTGAGTTTACATCACTTTGTCCTATAACAGGACAGCCTGATTTTGCAAACATCATCATCTCATACGTGCCAGGTGAAAAGATGGTAGAATCAAAGTCACTTAAGCTGTATTTATTTAGTTTTAGAAATCATGGTGATTTTCACGAGGATTGCGTAAATATAATAATGAAGGATTTGATTAAACTGATGGAGCCAAAGTATATTGAGGTGTGGGGTAAGTTCACACCAAGAGGAGGTATTTCCATCGACCCATATTGTAACTATGGAAAACCAGGTACAAAGTGGGAGGATGTTGCATGGCAG
The DNA here is from genome assembly GCA_902775195.1 of uncultured Pseudobutyrivibrio sp. Taxonomy (GTDB): domain Bacteria; phylum Bacillota; class Clostridia; order Lachnospirales; family Lachnospiraceae; genus Pseudobutyrivibrio. The sequence continues at coordinate 4,871 of CACYLQ010000137.1, read as the reverse complement.
CGTCTAATGAATCACGATATGTACCCAGAGAAGGTTGATAATAGATAAATAAAATATTCATATTATTCCCATTTCATACCACCTGGATATATAATAAAGGATGAATTGTCACACTAAATAAGCATTAGGAGAATTAACAATGACAAGAAGAGAAATTGCAATGGAAAATTTTAAGAAGGGTTACAATTGTTCACAATCAATTGTACTAGCCTTTGAAGATATATTACCTATGGATGGCGCCACACTATCCAAGATGGCATCATCCTTTGGTGGTGGAATGGGAAGACTGCGTGAGGTATGTGGTTCTGTTACAGGTATGTTTATGGTGGCAGGTCTTTTATACGGATATGATGGACCAGAAACTGGTGAGATAAAGGCAGAGCATTATGCAAGAATCCAGGAGCTAGCACATAGATTTGAAGAAAAGCATGGGACTATTATCTGTAGAGAAATGTTAGGCTTAGAGGTTAAGCATGACGTTCCAGTTCCAGAGGCTAGAACAGAGCAGTATTATAAGAAGCGTCCTTGTCCAGAAATAATAGGGGATGCGGCAGAAATACTGGAAAAATATATAGAAGAAAACAAGCCTTTATAAAAAATCAGCATAAAAATAAAAAAATTTCCAAAGTGTAACTAGTTTGTAACAGGTCGAATTATAGAATGGCATTACAGAATCCAAAGTGGGTTAATACATTTACGTGTTTAATACTAGAGAGAAGTGATTGGAGGTTTTTTTATGGCAAGAGGAAAATCATTTAAACAGAGATTTTTATCATTATTGGTAATAATCTTGATGGTGGTTGCTATTGTTGCACCATCAGTACCAACTTATGCTGCTGTAAAAGACAAGATTGATGTAGGTCAACCTTCTTATGACGCGGTTTCTGGAACGATGACCTATAGTAACTGTCTAGGTACAGGTGCTAATCTTTACAAAAGTATTGTTATTAACTTTACTTCTGTAAGAACTAATGGTGAGAAGGCAGTACTACCTAGTAATATGAATGGTTTCACCTATGAGACTAAGCTTAGTACAGATGGTACTTATGTTATCAATATCCCAGAAGGTAAGAACCTGGTTGATATTGCAGCCTATATTAGAAAAATTAAATTCTTAAATTGCCAAAACTCTTCTCAGAAAATTAACTTCTCTATTGGTAGAGATATAGTTAGATACATGACCTTCTATTCAGAAGATACAGGCCATTATTATCAGTTTATCAAGTTTGATCATCAGCTTGGTGGCGCAGCAGGAATCTCAGATCCTACTGGAAAGTCATGGAGATATGGTTCTTGGGAATATGCATACTACACAGCACTTGATATGCAGTATGAAGGTTTGCAGGGTTATCTTGTAACTGTATCTAGTATACAGGAAGATTTCTTCATTTATCAGACATCTAACGAAATCGGTTGGATGGGTGGTACCAGAATGAATCATGGTGCATCTGATACAAAGAATGGTATTCCTTATTACAAGACATTTACAGAGCCAAGCAGTCAAACAGATAATGCTATTGGTTATTGGTATTGGTCATGTGGTCCTGATGTCAATGTTAATGGTGGTAAGTTCCTAAATGCTGTTAAGGGTACAGACGCTCTTATGAGAACAGCCGACAGCAATGGAATGTATAATAACTGGAATAGTGGTGAGCCAAACAACTCTAACATAGAGTTTGCAATGACAACACTTAAGATTGGTACAGGTTGGTCTACCGGTGCCAGAAGTGGAAAAATTACTTCTTCATCACCATATTATAAGGCATCCGGTTATTCATGGAATGATATTAGCTCTACTAACATGGCTCAATATGGTTCTTCAAAGGTTTCAGATTATACATCTACAGGCTTCTTTGTAGAGTATGGTGATGCTGTACAAGGATTAACAGAAGAAGGCCAGAAGGAAAAGACTAACTTTGAATTTAAGACAACAACTCAGCCTCTAAGTCACATTTGGAATTTCTATGCACCAGCAGGTTCAGATACAGTTAAGATGTATTGTTCAGCTGCTGAACCAAAGTGTTCATATTTTGCAGTTAATGATTCAACACTTGGTTTAACAATTGATATGCAGATTAAGACTGCTGACGTTGCTTATGATGGAACAACATATAACAGCACAACATTAGTAGGAGATAACGCTATTAAATCAGCGGCAGGTTCTGCTAATACGACAATATCTGATATTAAGTATTACAAGGTTGATGGAGCTGGAATTACATCTGGAGGACAGGTATTAACAGCACCACCAAAGGAAATTGGTTACTATTATGCAGAAGTAGTTGCAACTGTAAAGAATACAAATCTTGCATCAAATACCATAACAGCAAAGGCTGTTTCACCATTTAAGATTTATGACCCTGATGCAGATTATGCAGTAGATAGTCTAAATAACAAGCAGTATACCAAGGAGGAGGTTCCTTATCAGCGTAAGGTAACAGAAACAACAGCATATACAGATTTACAGGTTGTTCTTGCAACATCATCAGATCAGCTTTCAATGTACAAGATTGCTGATATGACTTGGAATGATGAGCAGAAGACATTAAACAAGGTTGCATGGGTGCCAGCAGTTCAGGATTGGATTAATAATTCAAACTACTCTAAGTCAGCAGCTTCACCATATGACCTTGCAAATGGAAAAGCATCTTCAAGTACTATTTCTGCATTCTATAAAGATTTGATTCAGAACAAGGGTGGTATAATCATTGATTCTGAAGGAAATGCAAGAAATGAATTAACAGATTTGATTGCAAATCCTGACGGACAGTTTACATCAATGAGTGATGTATATGTTGATGCAGAAGGCACTGAGGTAAATGCAAGTACTCCTGGCGCAACAAAATATGCAGTTAAATTTGATAATATTAATTATGGTATTTATGCAATACCAGCAAGAGCAGGTTCAAGTAGCTATGCGGTTACAGTAGCAGCTGTATATCCACAGCAGTCAGGCCCACAGGGTAACTACTATGTACAGGATTTATTCACTGTATATATCAAGGAAGTTGAACCTACTATTGAAAAGTTCATCAATGATGAAAAGGAAGATATTGCAGAAATTAATAACACAGCTGATCCTATAGAGTTTAAGATTGACTTCCAGCTTCCTGAATACAAGGATAGACTTACATCTGGTACAGGTAGCGGATATCAGTTATACTTCGAGGATATTATGGCACCAGGCTTCACATTATTAGAAGGCGGTGACTTAGATCTTAAGCTTTACTACTTGTATGAAAATGAAGGCGTAATGGAACAGCAGCTTATTACACAGAATGGTATTCCAACAAGTAGCCCTAGCGCAGGTGGCGCTGTAGGACTTACAAGTGATAAGGCAGGCGATCAGCTTGACTATGTAAATATCATTACAAAGAATAGTGATTTAGTAGGAAACTATTATCTCCAAAGAAACGATGTACGTATCTTTAATGATTTCATAGTTGAAAATCAGGCTGATGGTTCACTTAAGATTAGAATTGATTTTGATGAGCCAGCAGTTAGAGCTTGGAAGTATGATTTAGCAAAGAATGAGCATAGAGAAGCATTAGGCTTCAGACTTGTTTACTATGCTTACCTTGATAAGGATGCTAAGATTAATTCTAATGAAAATAGTAATACAGCTTACGTATACTATGAAAAGGATTCATCTGGCGGTTCTATGACAGAAATGCATGATACTGTTTATGCTTACACATATGGTTTGAATATCATCAAGATTGATGGTAGTGCAACAGAGAGAAGCTACCTTGCAGGTGCACAGTTCAAGCTTTATAAAGAGTTAACAGATACTCTTACTGAAGAGCAGAAGACAGAATACGAAGCTAACCATGAAGATTATTACGTACTTCCAGGTGAGTCAGGTGGAGAATCAAGATACTTCAAGAAGGTTGTAATCGATAATGGAGTATTTACACAGGGTTCTACTGGTGAGTTTGATACACTTATTTCTGTAGGTAATGAAAAGGGTATCACAGCCCATGGTCTTGCAGATGGTAAGTATATCTTAGTAGAGACAAAGGCTCCTAATGGATACAACGAGTTAGCAGAAGATATTTACTTCGAAATCAATAGACTTACAGAGGATGAGGAACAGCTTAAGACAACAGATAAGTCATTAATCTGGTTCAGAGAGATTTCAGAAAATTATGATGAAAACGATCCTGAAACAGCTGTTATCAACCAGAATGCATGCATCTCAATTGATGTATACAACTACAGAGGTCTTACACTTCCAAGTACTGGTGGTATCGGTATCCTGTTATTCGTAATCATTGGTACAGTACTCATGGGTACAGTTATTATAATTGCGATAAACAGAAGAAGAATGGAAGAAAACTTCTAAACTTACAATCTACACCCGAAGGCATTAAGCCTTCGGGTGTTCAGACTGTAGACAAAGTGTCGCGGCTTTCGCCGCGACCTTTTCTTTTTTATAAGGAGGAACTGGAGTCTGCGGACTCCAGTTCTTTCATTTTTAGGCCTTCTAAAGTCTAAAGAAACCTTGATTTTACAAGCTTTTTCGCCTCTTTTTTGGTATAATAATACTATCAAAATAAGGGGTTAGAATAATGATTACAGAACAAAACGAGAAGGCTAGAAAGCAGATTGAATTTGTATGTACTGATGACTTGGTTCCTCAAGATCATCTTCTCAGAATTATAGATAAAGCTATTGATTGGTCTTTTATTTATGATTTGGTCAGAGATAAATATTCTCCAGATCAGGGACGTCCAAGTATTGACCCTGTTACTCTAATCAAAATCCCATTGATTCAATATTTATACGGAATAAAAAGCATGCGTCAGACTATAAAAGAGATTGAGGTGAATGTTGCTTTTAGATGGTTTCTTGGACTTGAACTTTATGAT
>CACYLQ010000136.1 GCA_902775195.1 uncultured Pseudobutyrivibrio sp. | reverse complement strand
AATATCGTTACCAATCTTAAGAACACCGAGTGCTCCGTAAAGATTTGAACGCATAAAGTTTGCAAGTGTAAACTTTGCATCTGGCTTACGAACAACCATAGGACGTCCTTCGTTTACACCAACTACTGGCTCACCACCGAAGTAGTTGTAAGAAAGAACGCCGCCGCAGTTAGCATCCTCTGTAAGAGCTTTGCGGTAAAGTGTTCCATAGATGTCATTCATAGAAATATCTACGCCAAATGCATCTGCAAACTCCTTGAAAATTCCAATCCAAGAATTAAGATCTGATGTACAGTTATTGCAGTGAACCATGGCTACTGCTTCACCTGTTGGTGTTGTAACCATATCGATTTCCTCGTATGGCTTTGAAAGTGCCTTCTCCAAAACTACCATAGAGAATACTGATGTACCAGCTGATACGTTACCTGTTCCAACTGAAACAGCGTTTGTAGCAACCATACCTGTACCTGCATCACCTTCTGGTGGAGCAAGTGGGCAGCCTGGCTCCAGCTCGCCTGTTGGATCAAGAAGCTTTGCACCTTCAGCTGTAAGTGTACCTGCATCATCACCTGCAACAAGTACCTCTGGAAGTAAATCCTCTACCTTTGTTGTGATGCCGTGAGCATTTGCAAGCTTATTGAACTTTTCAAGCATTGCCTTATCATACTGGCAAGTCTTTGAATCAATTGGGAACATACCTGATGCTTCACCAACGCCTGCAACCTTACGGCCTGTCATCTTGTAATGAACATATACTGCAAGTGTCATAAAGTAAGCTACATTTTTAACATGTGGCTCATTGTTTAAGATACACTGATAGTAATGTGAAATACTCCAGCGCTGAGGCATGTTGAAGTTAAGCTCCTTAGAAAGCTCTGTTGCAGCCTCACCTGTGATTGTATTTCTCCATGTTCTAAATGGAACCAAAAGATTATCATCCTTATCGAATGCAAGATATCCATGCATCATTGCTGAAAATCCGATGGCACCAATCTTTGTAAGCTTTACATCATATTTGTCATTAACATCCTTCTTAAGCTTTGCGTAGCAATCCTGCACGCCAGCCCATACCTCTTCAAGAGGATATGTCCAGATGCCATTATCTAAATGGTTCTCCCACTCATGGTCTCCCTGAGCAAGCACCTTGTTGCTCTCGTCAACCAAAACCGCCTTAATACGTGTAGAACCGAACTCAATGCCGAGGGCAGTTTTCTTGCCCTCAGCGATAACATCATTAATATTCATTCGCAAATTCCCCCTTGGGTTATTGTGTTTTACTCACCAAATACGGCGATGTAGTCCTTCTGGAATTTCTCGATACCAGCTGTTGTAAGTGGATGAACAGCCATCTGCTCGATTACCTTGTATGGTACAGTTGCAATATCAGCGCCTGCAAGTGCACAATCGTGAACGTGGATTGGGTTGCGGATTGATGCAGCGATGATTTCTGTCTCATATCCATAGATGTCGAAGATGTCAGCGATATCGCGAATAAGCTCGATACCTGGCTGGTTGATATCATCAAGACGTCCAAGGAATGGTGAAACGTATGTAGCACCAGCGTTTGCAGCAAGAATAGCCTGGTTTGCTGTAAAGATAAGTGTTACGTTTGTCTTGATTCCCTCAGCTGAAAGAACCTTAACAGCCTTAAGACCTTCAAGTGTCATAGGAATCTTTACAATCATGTTTGGATGAAGAGCTGCGATTTCGCGGCCTTCCTTAATCATGCCCTCAGCATCAACTGTTGTAGCCTTAACCTCACCTGAGATAGGGCCATCTACGATAGAAGCAATTTCCTTAAGGATTTCTTCCTGGCTACGTCCACCCTCTTTTGCGATAAGAGATGGGTTTGTTGTAACACCACAGATAACTCCTAATTCATTTGCTTTTCTAATGTCCTCGATTTTTCCAGTATCAACGAATAACTTCATTTTTTCTCCTTCTTTCTTTGGTCATGCCAATACATTAATTACTCATGAAAGCGTTACTGCTTCACACTAATTAAAGTGTATCCGTTTTATCATTTCGCTTCAATCAAATAAATGACTTTGTAATGGCACAATTTTTACTTCAATAGCTCAGCAACCTGCAGGATTACTTTCCGTATACAAGATTTCCAAGTGCAAGGTCACGCTTGAAATCACGAATCTTTGTATCCTTATCAATAAATACAGCCTCGATACCCATAGCAGCTGCCCAATCACCCATCTGCTCTGCAGTAAGGTCATAAGAGAATGCTGTATGATGTGCACCACCTGCAAGAAGCCATGCCTCTGTTCCTGTGTAGAAATCTGGCTGTGGTGTCCAGAAGTTGATTGCTGTAGGAAGCTTTGGAAGTGGCTTTTCTACCTTCTTGCAATCTACATCCTGAATGATGAGACGGAATCTGTCTCCAAGGTCGATGAGGGATGTTGCAATACCCTTGCCTTCCTTTGACTGGAATACAAGACGAGCTGGATCTTCTCTATCACCCATTGAAAGTGGCTGAACCTTAATCTGTGGCTTTTCTGCTGCAAGTGAAGGACAAACCTCAAGCATGTGAGCCTGGATGATTCCTTCCTTTCCCTTTACAAGGTTATATGTGTAATCCTCAAGCATTGATGTACCCTTAGCATCCTTGATGCCTGTTGTCATAATCTTCATGAGGCGAACCATAGCTGCAACCTTCCAGTCACCTTCAGCACCAAAGCCATAGCCCTTTTCCATTAATCTCTGGATTGCAAGACCTGGAAGCTGCTTAAGTGAACCAAGGTCACCAAAGTGTGTAACGATTGCCTGATAGTTCTTCTCCTCTAAGAATCTCTCGAAACCAAGTTCAATCTGTGCCTGAACTGCAACATGCTTCTTGAACTCTTCTGGGTCTCTACCCTCAAGGCAGATATCATATTTATCATAGTACTCATCAACAAGTACATTTACATCTGACTGAGATACAGCATCAACAGCTTGTGCGATTTCGTTTACTGGGTAAGCATCTACTTCCCAACCGAACTTAAGCTGAGCCTCTACCTTATCACCTTCTGTAACTGCAACGTTTCTCATGTTGTCAGCTACACGCATTACACGAATGTGGCTAGATTCTACAACACCTACTGCTGTACGCATCCAAGATGCAAGCTTCTCCTGAACCTCAGCATCCTGCCAGTAGCCTACGATTGTCTTTCTCTCGATACCCATTCTTGAAAGGATGTGAGCGTATTCTCTATCACCGTGTGCTGCCTGGTTTTCGTTCATGAAATCCATGTCCATTGTCTCGTATGGGATTTCACGGTTGTACTGTGTGTGAAGATGGCAAAGTGGCTTTCTGTACTCCTGATGTCCTAAAATCCATGACTTTGCTGGTGAGAATGTGTGCATCCATGTGATTACACCAGCACATGTTGGATCGTTGTTTGCCTCGTTAAAAGTGCGTCTGATTACTTCGTTTGTAATCATTGTTGGCTTCCAAACAACTTCAAAAGGAAGTCTGCCTGACTTGTTAAGGCAATCAACGATTTCCTTTGAATGTGCCGCAACGTGCTCTAAGCACTCGTCACCGTACAGGTCCTGAGAACCAGTACAGAACCAAAACTTGTAGTTTAACTGTGTCTTCATTCTATTACCCTCCGCTTTGAAAAAAACTTAACTGTTACAATAAAAATACAACTTGTTCACATACGTGCACAAGTTGTATTTATAAAATCTTTTATTCAGTTTTATTGCGGTTTTGATGGATGTGTACATGTATGATTACCTATGTACAAGTTAAAGCGATTATCTAATCATTGTCTTCTGGTCTGTGCTCCAGTACATGTTTTTATACTCAGTAGGTGTACAACCTGTTTGAAGCTTGAACATTCTAATAAATGAAGATATAGACATAAATCCACAGTTCAGGGCGACATCGGTGACAGAATTTCCTGGTTCCACCAAAAGCTCCTGTGCTCTGGCGATACGCTTTTGATTAACATATTTATAGAAGCTTATTCCTGTGAACTGTTTGAACAACCTTTCAAAATAGAACTTACTGAATCCGCTCATATCAGCCACATCGTTTAGCTTCAAATCCTCTGTACAATGGGCGTTGATATAATCGCAAATCTGCAAGAATTTAGAAGCATAATCCTCTCTTGTTCCTGTCGCCCCGTCGCTTTCCTTTTTCTTTGGAGCGGTGTAGTTCTTACCTATTAGTACAAGCATATTCAAAAACTTGCTATAAATATCAACCTCGGCATAGGAATTGCCAAGCAAATATTCTTCTCTTATTTCAATCAAAGTTTCCACCAATGTGTTGTGAATTTCCGGATATTCCTCTGGGGTGATAACAGCATAAGGCGAAAGCAGAGATATAAGAACCTCTACCTCTTTCATATATCGTAAATACGTAGTGTTAGGCTGGAAAATAATTCTACGTCCAGTTGTAGGCGCGCTGATTCCATGAATGCAGCCAGGGCAGATAATGCAAATATCCTTTTCCCTAAGCTCTACAGTGGAATTAGAAAACTTCATGACATAACCATTTTGAACAGGCATGATTATCTCAAGGGCCGGATGCCAATGCATAGGATAATCCTCGTATTGAACGTTGTCATAAAGCTTAAGAGTTGTACTTTTTTTATAATTTACGGTCTCGAAAATTCCATCAAGTGATTCAATCATAACATTTTCCCTTCTTAGCAAAAATTAGTAATTAATGCTCTTATTAATTTTTGCTCTTATTAACAAAAATTGCAAGATTTATTTTAGATTTTTATGAGTATTCTTTTTTCATTTTATAGACAATGCACTAAATTCAACATTTATTTTAGGTTATGTTAAACAATATGCCAATTTTGCAAGATTTTTTAACAGCAATAATTAATAATCAAAAAACAACAATTTAAAAGAACCTCCCCATTTCCTATGTTACATTTAAACCATAAGAAATTCATGATGGATTGGGGTTCATCAAATCTATTTACAAAGGAGAACGGGAATGAAAAAAAAGATTTTAGCAACACTTCTGTCAACAATCATGGCTGCATCTTTATTCACAGGATGCGGTGGCGCTAGCAGTTCTGGAGACTCAGCTTCTTCAGACGACGGTGTTCAGGAAATCACCTGGATGTTCTGGGATGACTTGGACGCTACACAGGACCTCATCTCTCTTGGTTACAAAGAGAATGTTGAAAGATTCAACAAGGATTATGAGGGCAAATATCACGTTAACGTTGTTACAACAAACCTTGAAGAATACTACGACAAGTTAAACGCACTTGTTGCAGCTGGTGAAACACCTGACGTATTCATCGTCAGCCCAGGACCACAGCTTACAGATTATGTAGC
>CACYLQ010000135.1 GCA_902775195.1 uncultured Pseudobutyrivibrio sp. | reverse complement strand
AGTTCGATTTTAGCGTTATCATAATATTTAGTGTTATCCTCAGCTGCCCCGATAGCATAAGCCTCTACAGATTCGTGATTACCACTACTCCAATAATCATTTTGCTCTGCAATACGGTCATTAAGCTTTGGATATTTCTTTTGATATTCATCTGATAATTTAATTTCCGGGAATGCTCCTGTACATCTAACCTCACCATCAACTGTAGCCTCCAGTGGATGATCTATTATTTGTACACCACCCTTAACGGTTTCAATATTACCATCTTCACCTTTATTATCAGAACTGCAACCAGCGAAGCTGCTAATTATAATCGTTCCTAATAAAAGAAATACAAGTATTTTCTTTTTCATCATTATTCCCTCTATTTAAGTTTATTTATTTTGTAAGTATAATAGAAATCAGTCTCATAAGACAACTTTTGTACTTTTATATTTTTATCTTCCAAAGCATCTATTATTTTTTCAGAATCCGATCTTTTTCCAAGATACAATATATAAGATTTACCATCCTTCATGTAATCAAAAACATCCGTATAATTATCCTCAGTTCTTGAAAAATATGATAGATGTTTATAGTTAAGATGTAATTCTGATACTACAATCTCATATCTTCCACTAATAATAATGGCGTCAGTATTTGAATATTTTTTGCAGAATTCTATTCTATCTTTATCATTATATAAATAACTAGGCTCTATTTTAAAATGCCACCTTAGAGTGACAATCAAAACAAACAGACTCATTACTGCAAAAACTATACGTCTGTTTTTAATAAATATTAAACAAATACTTATCAAAATATATGTGATGATAATACAAAATACTGGTATTACCGGCATTAAATATCTGTCCGCGTTCCATGGTGCTGCTGTTCCTGCTAATAAAAAATAAATTGCTGCTGAAACAACAATATATAATAAATCAACAAAATGCTTAGTACATACCCACTCCTTACAATCTTTATTAACTACAAAATGCATTATCAACCTATAGCTGATAAATATAACAGCTACCACTATAAAGCAAATAGCATAAACTCTACTATAAGCAAAGACACTACTTTTAACTGAATTACGATAATCAAAGAGTTTTTGAATAAAAGTAAATATTGAAAGATTATTTCGTACATCGGCTCCTCTATTTGAAAACAACATATGTTTGATAGAAAAAGGCCAAATTACAAAATAAATAACCCCTGTTACTATATTGTATTTTAGATATGTCCAAATATTTCTATTGTTCTTTTTAAGAAGGATCATATTTAAAATAAAAATAGGTAGTATAAAAAACAATGCAAAATACTGAGTAAGCATTGCTAAAAATTCAATGATGCAAATATTACGATAAATTTTCTTATCTTCCTTACAATCATTATGAGCCCATTGTAATGAATAATACAAAAGAATAACAAACCAAAATGTAAGCATTGCGTACATTCTATAGAAAGTAGCATTATTTACAAAATCAAAGCATAAGCCATAATACAAAGTAGGAATTAAAGCTAATAAATACTGTTTATCGAAAATAATTAATCCAATCTTATAAATAAATAAGCATGTTAAAAGTAAAAAAGCAATATTTACAATAAACCCTGCAATCATTATATCGAGCTTGGGAAATAAAGAACAAATCGTTTTTAATACGTCATAATATAAAGGTGGATGAACATCCATTGCTGTCAGAACATACACATTTAAATAATCAAATCTATTCTGTGAATTGACAGTGTATCTATCCATTGCTTCATCGTATGTTTTATATTCATGTCCACCAACAAATGTATCCCAAAGTTTTGCTGAGTATTCATTTACTGTATGATTTTTTATAGCATCAATTGCTTCTGGAATAGAAATCGCTTTGCAATTAGTATAGAAAAAAGTTGCTGTCTCATCCAAAAAATACCCTTTCTTAAGTTGAAATATATTAAATGAATGAATAAAAATTATTAATAAAGTAACAATTAACAGTATTTTTTTTAGTTCAATTATTTCATTTAAATTTTTCTTCATAATCACTCCTCTTTAGTATTCATTATCTGTTGCTAAGATCAATATTTATCATATCTAAATATGGAACCAAAAGATTTGGTTTTGTAGCAAAAAAGTATTCTTCATCTAATTCCTCAATACGAAAGCTTTTTCTACCACCTTCCTGCATTCTATCCCAAAAGCCTTTAAGCTTTTCAAATGTAAGATAGTAATATACATCTCTTTCGCTAAAGAAAATCAAGATAAACGCCAGACCATCCTGAGCCTCCCATTTACCCATGAAATCAATCTGATGGGCATGAATATTTTGTAATGGGAAGGTATCCTTATTGCATTCTTTTGCATCGAAGCAAACAGGTATGCCTTGAATAGCACCGACGTAATCTACTGTTGATTTTTGATCAAAATAGGCAAGTGTAATATGCCCCTTATTATCCATATCTATTGGTGTGATTGGTGTTGGAATTTTTTGAATGAGGGCTAAGCCGTTTTCGGCATAGACCTCATTAGTTTTATTTATGAATTCTTCGAATGTGGAACCACGAAGACCTCGAGATTTATAAGTAGCCATTAAATTCTACTGGTAAATCGCAGACAAATTTTCTACCATCAGCAAATTCTATTGAATATGCGTGTAGAAGCTGTCCCTTTACCTTCTCCCTTTTATTAATTATCGTATTTCCGTATTTATTATCACCTAAAATAGGATGCCCTATGGAAGCAAGATGTGCTCTGATTTGATGTGTACGTCCTGTAATTAGGTGAATTTCTAATAATGTAAAATCATCCCCTATATGAGATATAGGTTTGTATGCAGTTTTAATTGGCTTAGAATCCTTTGTTTCATTCTTAGTAATAGAAACCTTGTTAGTAGCTTCATCCTTTGATAAGAAGCCATCTATCTGCTGTTCAGCATCTATCCTGCCTAAAACTACAGCCCTATAAAGCTTTTTACAGCTACGTTCCTTTAAAGCTTCTCCAAGAGTTTGGGCTGCCTTAAGAGTTTTAGCAAATAAAACAATGCCTGATGTGTTTCTATCAAGTCTATTACACACGCTAGGATGAAAATGCTTGAAGCTTTCTTCGCTAAGCTCACCCTTTGCAATCATATATGAAATAGCCATTTCGTTAATAGAAACGTCTGAAGGGGAATCCTTTTGAGATTTGATACCTGCAGGCTTATTAATGATAATCATATCATCATCTTCAAAAACCACCTTGATATCATGTGAAACTTCCTTTAAGGAATAATAAAGTTCGTCTCGCTCACCAGCTCCTGTCATCTTGGCATAGGTTTCATCAGAAAACCAAATTTTAACAACATCGCCTGTATTAAGTTTTTCAGTACCATCAGCCTTTTTGTCGTTAAGTGTTATGTTCTTCTTTCTAAGCATCTTGTAAATAAAACTAGTGCTAGCCTCTGTAAGAACACGTTTTAAATACTTATCAAAACGCTGATTACTATCGTTTTCTTCTATTCTTAGTTCTTTCATTTGGTCTACTTTGCATTCCAGAATTATTATTTCTGGTATTTTTATTATTCTTTACAGAATCAGATTTCTTAGAAGTGTTCTTCTTAGAATCATTTTTCTTTGAGTCAGCCTTCTTGAATTCCTTACCCTTAATTTTTCTAGGTGGAATCAGGCATTCCTCTCCAAATCCTATTAAATCTTCACGACCAGCTTTGATTAAAGCTTCCTTAACCAAATCATAGTTTTCTGGTCTCTTATACTGAATAAGAGCACGCTGCATAGCCTTTTCATGAGGATTCTTGCAGATATATACAGGCTTCATATCTCTAGGATCAATTTCTGTATAGTACATGGTAGTAGAAATCGTACTAGGAGTTGGGTAGAAATCCTGTACCTGCTCTGGTGATAAATGATGATCACGCAAATACTCAGCCAAAGCTATAGCATCATCAAGAGTGCTACCTGGATGTGAGCTCATAAGATATGGAACAAGGTACTGCTTTAAGCCAAGCTCCTTGTTAATCTTAGCGTATTTATCACAAAAACTGTTGTACACAGAAATATCTGGCTTACCAAGGTAGCTAAGAACATTATTTGAAATATGCTCTGGAGCAACCTTTAACTGTCCACTGACATGATATTTACATAGGTCACGAAGGAATGTATCGTCTTTGTCATACATAACATAATCGAATCTAACACCTGAACGAACAAATACCTTCTTCACCTTTGGAAGCTTTCTAAGCTTAGTAAGAAGAGCTACGTAATCCTTGTGATCTACCTCTAGGTTAGGACATTTAGTTGGGAATAGACACTGTCTATTTGTACAAACACCCTTTGTAAGCTGCTTCTTACAAGATGGATTTCTAAAATTTGCAGTAGGCCCACCAACATCATGAATGTATCCTTTAAACTCAGGGTCTTCGGTGATAAGCTTAGCCTCGTTGATAATAGATTCATGGCTTCTTGACTGTATAATTCTTCCCTGATGGAAAGTAAGGGCACAAAAATTACAACCACCAAAGCATCCTCTATTACTAATCAAAGAGAATTTAACCTCTTTGATAGCAGGAATACCGCCGTCCTTTTCGTACATAGGATGATAGGTTCTCATGTATTCGATAGCATAAACATCATCCATTTCCTGTCTTGTTAATGGCTTCTGTGGAGGATTTTGCACAACATACATTGCACCATCGTATGTTTCAACAAGCTTTTTCGCAGTAAATGCATCCGTATTTACGTATTGAGTGTAAAAGCTTTTAGCGTATGTTGCTTTATCCGCCTTAATTTCTTCGAAGCTAGGAAGAATAAGTCCATCTTCAATGAATGACTTATCTCTAGTCTTAAAAACAGTACCATCAATATATGTAATGTCCTTTACATCCATACCCGATGCAAGGCAATCTGCTATTTCGATAACTGAACGCTCGCCCATACCATAAGATATTAAATCTGCACCAGAATCAAGTAATATGGAACGACGAACCTTGTTTGACCAATAGTCATAATGTGCAAGACGTCTAAGTGACGCCTCAATTCCACCGATGATAATAGGCTTTTTCTTATAAGTATGTCTTATTAAATTACAATACACCACAGTAGCGTAATCTGGTCTAAGACCGATTTTACCGCCTGGAGAATAGTTATCATAATCTCTTCTATGCTTTGAAACACTGTAGTGATTAACCATGGAATCCATATTTCCCGCACTAACAAAAAAGCCAAGACGCGGCTCTCCTAAAATATTTATAGAATTATCGTCCTTCCAATCTGGCTGCGCAATAATTCCTACGGAATATCCATGCAATTCAAGAAGGCGGCAAATAATTGCCGCCCCAAATGAAGGATGATC
>CACYLQ010000134.1 GCA_902775195.1 uncultured Pseudobutyrivibrio sp. | reverse complement strand
TTTGGGGCTTTGAAACATAGTATTGCCGGCGAAAAAAGTATAAGACATGCAAATCTCAACAGATTATATACTTTTATCTACGGGTGAACCACATATCTGTCCAGTTATAAGTTTAAAATCGGAAAATCGACTATATCTTATACTTATACTAAGAATAACGCCATTCTATGGCAAAGCCATGCATATAAACATCTCTTCGAGAACAGTAAACAATAGGAATAACCACCGCGCATCATCGCTGGCTGCCCCGCACCCGCCCCACCGCTGCACTAAAAAAGAGACACTAAAAAAATTAAAATAAATGTTGACAACGAAATAAGTAAATGGTATATTTACTTCAACACAATAAAGTATTAAACCGATGAGGGAGAGGAGTACCTCTTCGTGATTCATGAGAGAGAGCCGTGATGGTGGGATGCGGTATGATAGCGATTTGGGAATGGACTCCTGAGGGCGTGAGGAAATGATTAAGATCAAAGTATTGCACGACGTGAGGCTTACGTTAGTAGTCAGGGATATGATGGTATCCTGTTAAGAGCATGGGTTTAGCCTATGAATTCAAGGTGGCACCGCGGAAAAGAATTTTCGTCCTTGATAGAAACTAGAAACTGGTTTCTATCAAGGACTTTTTTTATACAAAAGTATGATAGAAACCCTCATCAGTCAGCAGCGCTGACAGCTTCCCCCTAAAAAGGGGAAGCCTTTAATAGGAGGTAAACATGATCAAAGAAGCAATCGAAAAAATTGTAAACAAGGGAGATTTAACTTATGAGGAGGCATACACAGTCATGAATGAAATCATGAGTGGGGAAAGCTCTCCTACACAGAATGCAGCATTTCTGGCAGCGCTTTCTACAAAGAGTGCAAGGGCTGAGACTACTGATGAAATTGCAGGTTGTGCAGCGGCAATGAGAGAGCATGCTACAAAGATTGAAACAGGCATGGAGGTTTTTGAGATTGTTGGAACTGGTGGAGACAATGCTCATAGCTTTAACATTTCTACTACATCAGCTTTGGTAGCAGCGGCAGCAGGAATGAAGGTGGCAAAGCATGGTAATAGAGCTGCTTCATCATTATGTGGAACAGCAGATTGCTTGGAGGCACTTGGGGTAAATATAAGCCAAAGCCCAGAAAAGTGTGTTGAGCTTTTAAAAGAGGTTGGCATGTGCTTCTTTTTCGCTCAGAAGTATCACACATCAATGAAGTATGTGGGAGCGATTAGAAAAGAGCTTGGATTTAGAACAGTATTTAACATCTTAGGACCTTTGACAAATCCAGCCACACCAAGTATGCAGCTTCTTGGGGTATATGATGAGTATTTGGTGGAGCCACTGGCTCAGGTACTTATAAGCCTAGGGGTAAAAAGAGGCATGGTTGTGTATGGACAGGACAAGCTGGATGAGATTTCACTTTCAGCGCCAACAAAGATTTGCGAGATAAATGATGGATGGTACAAAACATACATTATTGAGCCTGAAGATTTTGGATTTGAAAGATGTACAAAGGATGATTTAAAGGGGGGCACTCCAGAGGATAACGCAAAAATCACAAGAGATATTCTTAGTGGAGCTAAGGGCCATAAAAGAAATGCTGTGCTTTTAAATGCAGGAGCAGCTCTATACATCGGAGGCAAGGCAGATAGCTTTAAGGACGGAGTAAAGCTTGCAGAAAAAATAATAGATTCAGGCAAGGCACTAGAAACATTAGAGAAATTCATACTAGTTAGCAACGAAATATCAGAAGCTAAGATAGATGAGATTGCAAATACAGCAAGTGGAGCTTGTTAAGGAGAGGCAATGAATATACTTGAGCAATTGGCAGCGCATGCAAAACAAAGGGTCGCTGAGAAAATGAAAAATAAGTCACTAGAAGAAATAAAAAAAGAAGCATGCAATATGCCAAGGGGAAATTTTGAATTTGAAAAGGCACTTCGCAAAAACGATATAGCTTTTATCTGTGAGTGCAAAAAGGCTTCCCCATCAAAAGGAGTAATAGCAGAAAGCTTTGACTATTTACAAATAGCAAAGGATTACGAAAAGGCTGGGGCTGATTGTATATCAGTGCTGACAGAACCAAAGTGGTTTTTAGGAAGTGATGAGTATCTTAAAGAAATCGCAAATACGATAAATATTCCTTGCATAAGAAAGGATTTCACCGTTGACGAATATATGATTTATGAGGCAAAGCTATTAGGAGCAAAGGCCATCCTATTAATATGTGCCATATTAAATCAAAGCCAAATAAAGCATTACATTGATATTTGCGATGAGCTTGGAATC
Organism: uncultured Pseudobutyrivibrio sp.; assembly: GCA_902775195.1. Classification (GTDB taxonomy): domain Bacteria; phylum Bacillota; class Clostridia; order Lachnospirales; family Lachnospiraceae; genus Pseudobutyrivibrio. The sequence goes on along the minus strand of CACYLQ010000134.1, from coordinate 7,485 downwards.
AGCGCTTTGGTGGAAGCGCATGATGAGGCAGAAATAGAGATGGCGGTTAAAGCAGGAGCAAGAATTATAGGTGTAAACAATCGTAACCTAAAGGACTTTTCAGTGGATACCGCTAACAGCAAACGCCTAAGGCAAATGATCCCAGGAGACATAATTTTTGTATCAGAAAGCGGAATCGGTTCAAATGAAGATATAAAGGAACTAAGAGATGCCAAGGTCGATGCAGTTCTAATAGGCGAAACACTTATGAAGGCAGATGACAAAACAGCAAAGCTAAAGGAACTAAGGAGGATTTAAAATGACTAACATTAAGCTATGTGGACTTACAAGAGAAGAAGATATAAAAACAGCAAACAAGCTGAAGCCAGAATATATCGGATTTGTTTTTTATGATAAAAGCAGAAGAAATGTTACTAAGGCAAAAGCAAAGCAGCTTAAGAGCATGTTAAATCCTGAAATAAAGGCGGTAGGTGTTTTTGTAGATGCTCCAGCTTCCCAGGTAGAAGAGCTATTCGAAGAGAACATTATTGATGTGGCTCAGCTTCATGGCAGTGAGGATGAAGATTACATTAAAGAGCTTATGGACAATAACATTCCTGTAATCAAAACCTTCAAGGCTAATTCCCCAGAGGAACTGATTAAGGCTGAAAAATCAAATGCAGACATGATTATGCTTGATGCAGGAAATGGTGAGGGAGTTCCAATCAAGGACTTAAAGCTTCTTACATTTATCGATAGACCTTTCATTCTCGCAGGTGGATTGAACCAGGAAAACGTGGCATCTGCAATAGAAATCACAAAGCCATTTGGAGTAGATGTAAGCACAGGAATTGAAACAAATCATTTGAAGGATGAGGAAAAGATGATAAGTTTTGTCAGCGCAGTTCGTAAAGACGGTACAAGTTCAAAGAGCAAAGGACGTTTTGGTGTTCACGGCGGTCAGTATATTCCAGAGACACTTATGAACGCAGTAAATGAGCTTGAGGAGGCATACAACCATTACAAGGACGACCCAGAATTTAACAAGGAGCTGACTGATTTACTTAACAACTATGCTGGAAGACCAAGCCTTTTATACTATGCTAAAAAGATGACAGAGGACTTAGGCGGCGCAAAAATCTATCTTAAAAGAGAAGATCTGAATCACACAGGAAGTCACAAGATTAACAACGTACTGGGCCAGGCACTTCTTGCTAAAAAGATGGGAAAGACCAGACTTATTGCAGAAACAGGGGCAGGTCAGCACGGCGTTGCAACAGCAACAGCTGCAGCACTTCTTGGAATGGAATGTGTTGTATTTATGGGAAAAGAGGACACAGAAAGACAGGCCCTCAACGTATATAGAATGAAGCTTCTTGGAGCAGATGTTATCCCAGTTACATCAGGAACAGCCACACTGAAGGATGCAGTTTCAGAGGCTATGAGAGAATGGACTACTCGAATTGATGATACACACTATTGCCTGGGTTCTGTAATGGGCCCACATCCATTCCCTACTATCGTTAGAGATTTCCAGGCAGTGATTTCAAAGGAAAGCAGAAGACAGATTCTTGAGTTAGAGGGAAGACTTCCAGATGCAGTTATCGCCTGTGTTGGTGGTGGAAGTAACGCTATTGGCTCCTTCTATCATTATATTGAAGATGACGGGGTTCAGCTAATTGGCTGCGAGGCTGCAGGACGAGGCATTGATACATTTGAAACAGCAGCAACTGTAAACACAGGAAGAATCGGAATCTTCCACGGTATGAAATCATATTTCTGCCAGGATGAATATGGCCAGATTGCTCCAGTTTATTCAATCTCCGCTGGATTAGATTACCCAGGAGTTGGACCTGAGCATGCACATCTTCACGATATAGGTAGAGCAAAATATGTGCCTGTTACAGATGACGAGGCAGTAGATGCTTTTGAATACATAGCAGAGGCGACAAGGATTGTGCAGCAATCGCACGTTACAGAGGGGAGGATATCCATGAGTAAAATAGCAGAGGCATTTAACAATAAAAAGGCATTCATTCCATTTATCACATGTGGAGATCCTGATTTAGAAACCACTGAAAAGATTATTGTAGAGCTTGAAAAAAATGGAGCAGACTTAATTGAGCTTGGAATCCCATTTTCTGACCCAACAGCAGAAGGTCCTGTAATCCAGGGTGCTAACATCCGCGCACTTAAAAACAAAATAACAACTGACGATGTTTTTGAAATGGTAGATAGAGTGCGTAACAAGGTAAAGGTTCCACTTGTTTTCATGACCTATGCAAATGTTGTATTTTCATACGGAATGGAAAGATTCTTTTCTAATTGCAAGGATAAAGGAATAGACGGAATCATCCTTCCTGATGTTCCATTTGAGGAGAAGGCGGAGTTTGAAGAAGTTGCAGAAAGCTTTGGGGTAGATTTTATATCCATGATTGCTCCAACTTCAAAGGAACGAATAGACATGATTGCAAAAGAAGCCAAGGGATTTATATATGTAGTATCCAGCCTTGGTGTTACAGGAACAAGAACTAAACTAGATGAAAGTATTGCAAAGCTTGTTGAACAGGTTAGAAAGAACACTGATGTGCCATGTGCAGTAGGATTTGGAATTTCAACACCGGAGCAGGCAGCCAAAATGGCAGAGATTTCTGATGGAGCAATTGTAGGCTCAGCTATTGTTAGGGTGATAGAGGAGTATGGAAAAGATGCACCAGCTAAGGTGGGAGGCTTTGTTAAGAATATGAAGGAGGCTTACCATGCGTCCTAGTATTGATGAAGTAAGTCGCCTGGCAGCAACAAAAGAATATAAAAGAATTCCAGTAATGATTGAAATGTTATCTGATGAATACACCCCGATAGAAGTGATGCGAATCATTAGAAACAATAGTCATCAATGCTATCTGCTTGAAAGCGCAAGCCAGACAGAAAACTGGGGTAGGTATACCTTCTTAGGCTACAACCCAAAGCTTGAAATTACCTGCCAGGATGGACAGCTTCTTATTAAAGAAAACAAAGCGTCAAGCAAGACCCTTATAGAAGAAAGAACTGTTAAACATCCAAATGAGACTTTAAGGGAGCTCCTAGCTAAATATAAAACCCCAAGGATTGAAGGCTTCCCCACATTTACAGGAGGCTTGGTAGGATATTTTTCTTATGATTACATTAAATACGCAGAGCCAAAGCTAGGCCTTAAATGTGATAAGCTAGATGATTTCAAGGACATGGATTTAATGCTCTTTGATGATGTGATAGTTTTTGATAATTTCAGACAAAAAATCTATCTAATCACAGGTGTAATGGTTGATGAGGATATAAAGGAAGGCTATGAAAAGGCCAAAACAAAGCTACTTGAAATAAAATATCTTCTTCAAAATGGGGATAAGAAGCATTTTGAACCAATACATCTTAAGACAGAAATTAAGCCGAAATTTACAAATGAAGAGTACGGTCAGATGGTGACAAAAGCCAAGCAGTATATTAAGGAAGGCGATATTTTTCAGGTAGTACTTTCAAATCCCCTTACAGCACAGGCTTCTGGAAGTCTGTTTGATACCTACAGATTACTTCGGGCAAGCAACCCATCCCCATATATGTTTTATTTTAACAGCTCTGATATAGAGATTGCAGGTGCATCACCAGAGACACTGGTTAAGGTAGAGGATAAAAAGGTGAGCACATTTCCACTGGCTGGTACCAGACCAAGGGGCAAGGATTCTATGGAAGACAAGGCTTTAGAGGCAGAGCTACTTGCCGATGAAAAGGAAAGAGCAGAGCATAACATGCTAGTGGACCTTGGCAGAAATGACATAGGAAAAATCGCGCGTCTTGGAAGTGTAGTTGTTGATAAATACATGGATATAGAGCGATTCTCCCATGTAATGCATATTGGCTCCACTGTAGTGGGGGAGCTTTCTGAGGATAAGGATGCAATAGATGCAGTAGATGCTATACTACCAGCAGGCACTCTTTCTGGTGCACCCAAGTTCAGGGCATGTCAGATAATAGAGGAACTAGAGCAAAGTAAAAGAGGCATCTATGGTGGAGCTATAGGATACCTGGATTTCTCAGGAAACTTAGATGTATGCATTGCCATAAGGCTTGTATATAAAAAGGATGACAGCATTTACATTCGTTCAGGAGCAGGCATAGTATATGATTCTGTGCCAGAAAAGGAAGCTGTGGAATGCATAAATAAAGCAAAGGCTGTGGTAAACGCCATTAAGCAGGCTGAGGGAGGAATAGAATGATATTACTAATAGACAATTATGACAGTTTCTCATATAACCTCTATCAGCTTGTGGGAGAAATTAATCCTGATATTAAGGTCGTGAGAAATGATGAGCTTCGTATATGCGATATAGAAAAGCTAAATCCTAGCCATATAATCATATCTCCTGGCCCAGGCAGGCCAAATGAGGCAGGTATATGCGAGGATGTGATAGCTCATTTTGCAGGAAAGATACCTATCCTTGGGGTATGTCTAGGTCATCAGGCTATCTGTGAGACCTTTGGAGCTAATATCACTTACGCTAAGGCGCTTATGCATGGAAAGCAGTCTGATGTAAAGATAGATAATTCCTCAAAGCTTTTCAAGGGGTTGCCAGAGAACATAAAAGTTGCTAGATATCATTCACTTGCAGCAGAGGCTAAGAGCCTGCCAACAAATCTTAAGATTTTAGCAACCACAGATGATGGAGAGATAATGGCCGTGGCACATAAAGAATATGAAGTGTATGGCTTACAGTTTCACCCAGAATCAATACTCACACCAGAAGGAAAAAAGATTATAGAAAATTTTGTTTAATAGAACTATCACAATGGAGAAGAAGACTGTATAGATATTGATCCAGTTGTTCTTTATTCAAGCCCAGAATTGATTAATGAATGTGCTTAAAAGTGTTATAGACAAAGGCGTCTAAGGAAATTCCCTTTAGGGGGAGTTTCTTTAGGCGCCTTTATTTTTTTACAAAGAAACTACGATGTGGCAAGATACGGTGAGATTTTATATTCAGTTAAATAATTTAAGTCAATAAATATTATTAATAATGCAATATAAATAATAATTATATCTTGACTTTAAATGCGGCTAAACATATACTTTTGTCATTAGATTTGATGAATGCGTATGTAGACGCATTTATTTTTTGACCGGACGCTTTAGCGCTTAAAAGCGCTAACGCTTTAAACTAATATATTAAATTACGCTTTAAAAAACTTCTGAGGCTTAGCCTACATTTAATTTCGCTATAAACTATCTATTTTTTCTCAGGTAGATAGTTTTTATAAATTCTTTTAAAGGGAGGTAAGATCATGAGAAGAAGCTGGATACCTAAGAAGGTATTGTCAGTGATTATGGCAGTAGCACTTGCTATGTCGCCAACAATCACTGCAGTAGCAAGTCCAGTAGAAGAACAGGTAGATGAAAAAGTTGTAACTGAAGCAACCAATGAGAACGCCGATGAAACTCAATCTGAAGAGACAGAATCAAAAGCAGAATCAGAAGAAGTAGAAGCAACCGAAGATTTACCAGTCTTCGAGGAAGTAGACCCTAATGAAGAGGGTCTTGTGGTTCCTACAGATATTCTTAAGGGTGAGACTGTTGAGAAAGAATCTGTAGAAGTGGACCCAGATGAAGAAACTAGAGTAATTATTGTTATGGAAGGCGACAGTGTCATTGATAAGGGGTATGACACAGAGGATTTAGCTGATAACAAATCAGCAATGCGCGCCGCTGACAAAATCGAAGCTGCACAGGAAAAGCAGGTTGAAAAGATTTCAAACGAAGCTTTAGATGGTGAAGAGTTAGATGTTAACTTTAATTTCTCAATCCTTACAAACGCTGTATCAGCAGATGTTGCTTACAAGGATATCGAAGCCATTGAACAGGTAGATGGGGTAGAGGCAGTATATGTTGCATCACAGTACGAGCCATGCGTAGAGGCTGAGCCAAACACAATCACTTCTGGTGATATGGTTGGAAGCTACAATACATGGGCTACAGGATACACAGGTGCAGGTCAGCGTATTGCAGTTATCGATACAGGTATCGATATCGACCATCCATCATTTGATTCAGATGCATTTGACGCTCATTTAGAGGAGACAGCAGAGGCAGCTAGCAAGAGCGTTGCAGATTATAATCTTCTTAATGAAGATGAAATCAAAAATGTCCTTCCAAATCTTAATGCTGCAAAGCAGTACGAAGGACTTACAGCAGATGAACTTTTCAATAATGACAAAGTTCCATTCGCATTTAACTATGTAGACAAGAATCTTGACATCACACATGACAATGATGAGCAGGGTGACCACGGTACACACGTATCTGGTATTGCTACAGCAAACTATTATGTAAAGAACGCAGCTTCAGCTACTGGCTATGCTAGAGAGAAGGCAGGAGTTGTTGGTATCGCACCAGATGCACAGCTTATCTCAATGAAGGTATTCGGTACAAACGGTGGTGCTTACACAGATGATTACATGGCAGCTATCGAAGATGCACTTCTTCTTAAGGCAGATGCAATCAACTTAAGTCTTGGTTCATCAGCAGCTGGTAACTCATCTGATGAAGAAGAGTATGTAAATGAAATCTTCAAAAAGCTTGAAGGTACAAGCACAGTTGTTTCTATTTCAGCTGGTAATGCAGGTCGTTGGTCTGATAGCTCAACTTACGGCGTGAACCTTTCAAAGGATGTAAACCTTGATACAGTAGGTTCACCTGGATCATACACAAACGCATTTACAGTAGCATCAGCAGTAAATAGCGGTATGACAGCTAACAACTTTACACTTTCTGATGGAAAGAACATCTTCTATACAGATGCAAATGATACACTTGCTCCTCAGTTCTTAACACTTGATGTGTCAGAGGACAAGAGCGGTACAGAGTATCCATTTGTATTCCTTAACGCTAAAGGCGAGCCAGCTGATTACGAAGGCGTTGATGTAAAGGATAAGATTGTATTTGTATACAGAGGTGCAATCACATTCGGTCAGAAGCAGATGAATGCCGAGGCAGCAGGCGCAAAGGCAGTTGTTATTGTTAATAATCAGCCTGGTACAATCACAATGACAATGCAGGGAAGCACAGCTGTTATTCCAGCAGTTTCTATCAAGCAGTCAGAGGGTGAAGCAGTTGCCGCAACAGGTAAAGCGGTTGCTGAAGGCGTATACGAAGGAACAATCAAGATTAACACAGCAGTTGCAACAGACAGAGATGTTCCTGGCGGATATACAATGAGTGATTTCTCATCTTACGGTGTCCCAGGTTCACTTGATCTTAAACCAGAAATCACAGGCCCAGGTGGAAACATCTACTCAACAAGAGACAATGGTACTTATGGACAGATGTCAGGTACATCAATGTCAGCTCCATCTCTTGCAGGCCAGAGTGCTCTTGTAGAACAGTACATCAAGGAAAATGACCTTGCAGCAAAAAACGACATTTCAATTAGAACACTTGCACAGTCACTTATCATGAGTACTGCAACACCACTTTACGAG
>CACYLQ010000133.1 GCA_902775195.1 uncultured Pseudobutyrivibrio sp. | reverse complement strand
AAGAATTCAGGAAGAATAATAAAGTTAATAGCAATATCATCTTTGCCACATGGCTCTATATCATGTCTTGCGTGTCTGTTCAAAAGTAATATATCACCCTCATGTAGAGTTAAAGTTTCACCATCCACAAAATGAGTAGTGAGATGTCCCTTCAGCATACAAACCATTTCTATATAGTTGTGTCTATGTGTAGGGAAATATGCAAATCTAGTATGAGGTCGAATATCGATTAGCTTACCTTGCGCCAAAAGTTTTCCCGAGTCTATAACAAATTCATCTTCAGAGGTATACAGCTCTTTTCTGATGCTGGCATCCCCTTCAAGAATCATTTTCTCCTCCTCTGTTATTCGGTTTAGAAGTTCATAAATATCATTTCTCATAATGTCAAATAAAGTTCCAAAATATAAAATATACTGTTCTAGTTACATTGATGAAATCATTATATTATAGGCTTAAAGAAAGAGCAAATAAAGTTCTAGGAGGGTTAAGATGTTAGTAGAAACAAAAGCAAGAGTGGGTGTGTTTTCTATCGCCCTTGGCGCATATTTACCACAGTTCCCATCGTTGGTACCAGAATTTGATAAGCAGTTTGAGGATTTTAAAAAGTCAATTCCGGACACTGTAGAAATAATCGATGGTGGCGTAGTTACAACTAAGGAGCAGTCTCAGGCAGCTGGAGATAAGTTTAGAGCAGCAGATGTAGATTTAGTATTTATGCAGCTTCTAACCTATGCCACAAGTTACAACATGCTTCCAGCAGTAAAGGATTTGGATGTTCCTGTAGTCCTTGTAAATGTACAGAAGCTTAAGGCACTTGATTACGATACAGCTGGTACAGCAGAGTGGCTTGGAGAAGCCTATGCCTGCGGTGCAGTTGGAGAAATGGTGGCCGATCTTAATCGCTATGGAAAGCGTAGCGCTGTAATCACAGGTGTGGTTGAAGGTGGAGATGAAAATGTCGCAAGAGAAATAAATGAGTGGTGTCTTGCAGCAAATTGTCGACGTCGTTTTAGAGATACAAATATTGCCCAGATTGGCAGACCATATCCAGGTATGATGGATTTATATATCGATGAGTCAAATCTTTACAGAAGAATGGGACTTTACACAAAGCAGTTTGACTGGGAAAAGATTTGGGCTATTGCAGATGACATTACAGACGAGGCCGTTATTAAAGCAAAGGCTGAGGACATCTTAGATACATTCGACATTGTTGGTGGTGGCGATGTAGATAAAGTATGGGAAATGGCAAAGTATGTTGTTGCCTTTGAACAGTGGGTTAAGGACGAGCAGCTTGGTCTCGTAGCATCTCACTATGACGGATTTGCAAAGGGAATCGCTGGCAAGGTAGACAGTCTTCTTATTCCTGCTTTTTCAATGCTTATCAAGCAGGGCACAGCCTGTGCAGTAGAAGGCGACATGAAGGTTGCTATGGCTATGAGCATCCTAAAGACAATCTCTGGCACAGGTCAGCTTGCTGAAATGTACACCATCGATTTCAACGATGACGTAACTCTTATTGGACATTCAGGATCTGGTGATGCAGCCATCTCTCAGGCTAAAAAGCCTACTATGAAGATGATGGATGTGTTCCATGGCAAGGCTGGCGGCGGATATCTTACACAGTTTTATCCACCTACAGGTCCTATCACTTACCTTGGCATTACACAGGATGGCGAGGGCCATTTCAAATTTGTTGTTGCTGAGGGTGTTAACGAAGAAGGAAAGATTCTTCAGAACGGTGACACAATGATGCGCACAAGATTCAGTTGTAGTGCTGCAGAGTTTGTAACCAGATGGAGCGAGACAGGCCCTACACATCATTTTGGTGCAGCAGTTGGTCATCATATTGAAACAATCAAAAAAGTTGCAAAGGTATTTAATGTACCAGTTGAAATAGTTGTTAGATAAAGGAGAAATAAAAATGAAAGTATTAAAAGAGGAGTTCAACCCAGGGGATTGGAGAGAAATCGGAACAGAAGTTAAGGATTTAGCAGGAGAGTATTTCCTTGTTACAGGTTCAGGAAAGTATTTTAGAAATGTAATTATCAATCCAACTGATTCTATTGGAATCATAGAAGTAGATGAGACTGGTAGCAAATACAGAATCCTATGGGGATTTGTAAATGGTGGCAGACCAACATCAGAGCTTCCATCACACCTTATGAACCTTGAGGTTTGCAAAAAGAGAGATGCTGAAATTCGTGTTGTATATCATTGCCATCCAACAAATGTAATTGCACTTACATATGTTCTTCCATTAGAGGATGACATTTTCACTAGAGAAATCTGGGAGATGGCAACAGAGTGCCCAATCGTATTCTCACAGGGAATTGGCGTAGTACCTTGGATGGTTCCAGGTGGAAGAGACATTGCAGTTGCAACATCTGAAATCATGGCAACAAAGGATGTAGCTGTATGGGCTCATCATGGAATGTTCGTTTGTGGTACTGACTTTGACATTGCATTTGGTCTTATGCATACAGTGGAGAAGGCAGCAGAGGTACTTGTAAAGGTTCTTTCTATGACAAACAAGAAGCGCCAGACAATCCAGCCAGATGAGTTCAGAGCACTTAATGCACCATTTGGTGTTCAGATTAATGAAGAGTGCTTATATGAAAAGAAGAGCGATATTATTGGAGAAAGATAATGGCAAATTACTATTTAGCAGTAGATATTGGGGCATCTTCGGGTAGGCATATGCTTGCCCATCTTGAAGATGGCAAGGTGGTTTTAGAGGAAATCCATCGATTTTTCAATGGAATGATTGAGGTGGATGGTCATAAGAGATGGGATATTGATGAGCTTTTTAGACAGATAATTATTGGCTTAAAGAAATGTAAAGAGCTTGGAAAAATCCCAATCTCAATGGGAATTGATACATGGGCTGTAGACTATGTTCTATTAGATGAAAATGATAATGTAGTCAGACCATGTTTTGGATATCGTGATAGCAGAACTGCAGGGATGGACGAAGAGGTTTATAAAATCATTCCTGAGGATAAGCTTTATGAGCGTACAGGTATTCAAAAGGCTATTTTTAACACTATCTATCAGCTTATGGCAGATAAATGTGATGGCTATTTAGATAATGCCAAAAGCTTTTTAATGGTGCCAGATTATCTCCATTATCTGCTGACAGGCGTCAAATCAAACGAATATACCAACTGTTCTACCACACAGCTTTTAAGTCCTGATACTAGAAAATGGGACTATGAGCTTATTGATATGCTTGGTTTTAATAAGGATTTATTTGGTGAGATTAAACAGCCAGGCACATGCATTGGCACATTTTCTGATTCAGTGAAAGCAGAAGTGGGGTTCGACTGCAAGGTTGTACTTCCACCAACTCATGACACCGCCTCAGCTGTGTTTGCAGTTCCAAACACATCCGATAATGTACTTTATATTTCATCAGGAACATGGTCACTTCTTGGCAGTGAAAATATGCAAGCAATTTGTACTAAGGAAGCTATGGAAGCCAATTTCACAAATGAAGGTGGATATGATGGTAGATTCCGTTTCCTTAAAAACATCATGGGACTTTGGATGATTCAGTCTGTTAGAAATGAGCTTATAGCAGCAGGTCAGGAGTACTCGTTTGCTGAGCTTTGCCAAATGGCAGAGGCAGCAGATATAGATTCTATAGTGGATGCCAATGATGAAGTTTTCTTGGCGCCAGCTTCCATGATTGGTGCAGTTAAAGAATACTGTAAAAATCAAGGACAAAAGGTTCCTGAAACACCAGGAGAGCTGGCGAAGGTTATATACCAGTCCTTAGCTGTCTGCTATAAAATGGCGTGCTATGAGGTAGAAAAGATTACGGGCAAATATTTTAATATTATCAACATAGTAGGCGGCGGTTCAAAGGCTGAATATTTGAATAAGCTCACAGCTGCTACCACAGGTAAAACTGTAGTTGCTGGTCCATCTGAAGCCACAGCTCTTGGCAACATCGGTGCCCAGATGGTAGCTGCAGGTGAAGTAGCTGGGCTAAAAGAATTTAGAAACATATTAATGTCTGATATTTAGTCAGTCTTTTCCAGTGATTTTGTCACTGCACATGTCAAAAAGTAATTGAGACATAATAGATTTAAGGGGCTGCGGTTGCAGCCCCTTTACTAACTTAATTTCTAGTTGCTTTCATATTCTTTTTATCTTCGTACATAAGATTGTCGGCTCGTTTAAATACGTTTTGTACGCCCAAGTCTGTTTGCTTGTCAAACATGGTCCATCCAATGGCAGCGGATACCTTTTCCCATGGTTCTAAAGTTTCATCCTTTGATATATCATTAAGAGTGTCTCTAAACTGTTTAATTAGGGTATGGATGTTGTCGTAATCTTCATTTTCAAGAATAACAACAAATTCATCACCGCCAATCCTAAAGACAGGAGAGTGTTTAAAGGTTACGCAGACAATATGACATATCTTTTTAATTGCAATGTTACCTTTGTCATGACCGAAGTTATCATTGATAAGCTTTAGGTAGTTTAAATCTACCATGGCGATTCCAAACTTATCGAAATTCTCTTGTGCAATTTGGAATTCTATCTTTTGTACTTCATTGTCGTATGCGGTTTTGTTTCTAATGACGGTTAGGGTATCTTTATTAGCAAGTTCATTGGCGAATCTAATCTTTTCGTTAGCCTCTGAAAGGCTATCTACATATTCACAAATTGATTCTATCATGTTTGAAGTTTCATCAGCTAAATCATGTATTTCATCATTGCCATTTATCTCATTTTTTATCTTTTTAGCAATTGATAAATCCTTAGTAAGGGCAAAATCTTCAATGGCCTTTTCAAGTTTCAGCAAACGTTCAATATAGAATTTGTGAAGTAAAAATGTTAATAGTCCGCCGAAGACACTGACAAGGAGGGCCATGTATAAAATCTGTTGTATAGTATTTTCGACGATAATTTTATTAACAGTGGCAATCTCAATATCGGCACCAACAACACCCATCTTTTTGCCATCTATCCACAGAGGATAGTAGCAGGCATAGGTTTTACCATACTGGTTATCATATTCGTCGAAGCCTGGGGTAAACTCTCCAGTGTCCCATGCAGCCCACATATGCTCGTGTTCTTCTATGGGTTCAGGCACTTTGTCATTTAATATCATGTATTCTGTACCATCTATTACCTGGGAGCTAGGTACAGGATCAAGTATATAATACATATAGTAGTCGCCAGCAGGGATTATGTAGTAAGTATATATTATGTCATATTTTTTTGATGTAGATTGGAAAATATGATACAGATATTTGTGTTTGTAAGTCACAAATAATACTTTTAATTCTTCAGATAAATCTGAGTAATCTACATCTTTTCCAATAACTTTACCAGGATATTCCGCGCTGAATTTATCGTAGAATTCATTTTTGGCATCAATATAGTCACCGTCATAATCCATAGGAACATATACATTATCGGATACTTCTAAGAATAATTCCTGAAATGCAATGAATTCATCGCCCTGCTCAGCAAGGACATCAGCTAAGTAGGCCACAGTGTTTTGTAATTTTTCCTCAGATTGAGCCATGTACACGCTCATCTGAATGGTGTAAGAACTAATTCCAGTCAATATGGACACTGATATAACCAGTAATACATATAAGCTTATCAGTTTTTTCTTTAGACCTCTTCTTTTTGCCATAGTAATCCCTCATAAATAATAGACTACACATTTTCATAATAATATATAAATACGTATTTTTTATGATGAGAGGATTAATGGAGTGGATGGTCTTAAAGAATGCGCTAGTTGCGAGATAGTTTGAAACAGTATAAAAGCTTGCAGAGAAGTTGTGGAAAGTTGTGGAAGAAAATAAAAGTTGTGGAATTATTTTTAATTTTTTATAATTAGTAATGTATATAATTGATTGTTTAAGTTTAGGAGGCAGTTGTGAATACACAGCATAATTATGTTTTGTCAGATGTTGAGGCAATGGAAAAACATGCAGAATTGATTAACGGAAATCTTGTTATTGAAGATAAAACATCGGTTAGCCACAATTCAGCTGTTTCGGATATAGCAATGGCACTTAGAAATTATATAGCTGCGAATAGTGGTACATGCAAAGTTTTTCAAGAAAATGTTGCTCTATATTGTAATGAGTTGCTAAATGAAGAGGATGCAATTAATTTCTTTTTGCCTGATGTAATGGTAGTTTGTGATAAGGAAGGAATAAAGGATAACGGTATTCATACAGTTCCTAAATTTGTTGTTGAGGTTACGTCACCAAGCACACAAAAAAATGATTATGGTGACAAGATGCTTATCTATAGAAATATAGGTGTAGAAGAGTACTGGATTGTTGATTTGCAAAAAAAGATTGTTACTAAATATCTTGCAAAAGAAGATTTTATACCTGAAACTTATCTACATCCTGAAGCAATGAAGGTATCATCCTATGAGGGACTTGTTATTGATTTGTCGGAATATATGTAGATTGTAATATGAATGTATGAAGAAAATAGATATCAAATTCAAGCTAGCAGAAGCTATGAAAACCTGCATGAAAACTACATCAGTTGAAAACATCACAGTTAAACAGATAGTAGATGTATGCGGAGTTTCCAGGCAAAGCTTTTACCGTAATTTTATAGATAAGTATGATTTGATTAACTGGTATTTTGACAGGCTACTAGAACAATCATTTAAGGAAATGGGGCAAGGTGAGACGGTTCGTGAAGGGCTAATTAAAAAGTTTGCATATATAAAGCAGGAGAGATTATTCTTTACAGCAGGCTTCAAGGGTGATGAGCAAAACAATCTAAAAGAACATGATTTTATTATGATTTATGAATTCTATTGTGATTTAATCAGAAAGAAGACCGGTGAAAATCTGGATAAGCACATGCGAAAGCTTCTTGAGATGTATTGTCAGGCTTCCATATATATGACTGTTCAGTGGCTTATGAAGGGCATGAGGGAGACTGAGGAAGAGCTTGCTGATTTGATGATAGATGCCATGCCAGATATGTTACACAAACTGTTTGAGAAAATAGAATTAGTCTAAAAAGCCATTATTTATGCTACTTAGCAAAATTTTACAAAATGTTACACATAGGTATATCTGTAACTTATATTAACACACTCTATGATGATAAAATATAAATCGTAGGGTGTGTTAATTTTTTAACACAAAGTAAATCAAAAAAGGAGTGTAGAATAATGGCAAACAGAATTTCTCTTAATCCAACATCTTATCATGGTGCTGGAGCAATCCAAGAAGTAGTTAATGAAATCAATGGAAACGGATTTAAGAAAGCATTTGTAGCTTCTGATCCTGACCTTATTAAATTTGGCGTAACAGGAAAGGTTACAGATTTGCTTGATAAGGCAAATATTCCTTATGAGATATATTCAGATATTAAGCCTAATCCAACAATCGAAAACGTAAAGAATGGTGTAGCGGCTTTCAAGAAGTCTGGTGCTGACTGCATCGTAGCAATCGGTGGTGGTTCTTCTATGGACACATCAAAGGCAATTGGTATCATCATCACAAACCCAGAGTTTGC
>CACYLQ010000132.1:444-6064 GCA_902775195.1 uncultured Pseudobutyrivibrio sp. | reverse complement strand
ATAGTTCCATACTGATATTTACTAATGTATTTGTCCAAGTCATCCAGCTCGTAGTTTCTTGTAGCTGAAAATTCCCATGAACGAAGCGACATATAGTCGTAGGAATTGTATCCCTTTGCTGCTACTGTCTGGTGCACGTAGTCCTTTTCTGGTGCTGTTGCTCCGCAGCCCCAGCCCGAGCCCCACCAATCAGCAGTGGCTGGATATAATGTAATGGAATTACCTATAAACAGAATGTCCTTTGTAGCAGATGGTACCCCTGATGCACTAGGCAAAGGTATATCGATATATTCCTCTGAAACATCCTCTGGCGACACATAGCCGTAATCTCCATTTATTTTTATTTTATAGTAATCTGTTTCGTTGCACTGACCTACAATCGAAACTCGCTGATCCAAAGAAAGAGTACCAAGGATTTCAGCCACATCGTAAGGATTCTCCCTAACGGTAGCTTTGTCCTTTGCAAAATAAGTAACCTCCATATCTTTGAAGGTGTATTCTTCAGCCTTGCCTTCCTCGGCTAGCTTTAAAGCTTCTGCCTCTTCCTCTTCTTTTTCCTTTTCTCGCTCTTGCGCTTCTTTTTCAGCTTCGATTCTAGCTTCTTCGGCAAGCCTAGCTCGCTCCTGCTGATTCTGAGTATAAACTAGGCCAATAAAAGCAATTATCAATATCACAAGAGAAATCCAAAGTGTTATTACTATTTTCTTTTTCAAAACAATAACTCCTATTCTGTCAATGTATTAATCACACGTTGCGCACAGCTAAATGCTTGATAATCATATCTTTCAATGGCTTCTATTACGATGATATCAGCATTTTTGATATCCGCTTTTGCATCTGACATGTAATCACGGTGTATGAAGGAACAATGGGTAAAATCCTTTGCAAGATAAGGCATCATGCCTTCTCTGTAGCTATCACCTAAGAAGCACAGCTTCTTGTCCACCGGTCCATCAGATGTCGTTCTGTTGATGTTAGCATGAATATCCAGTCCGTTGACGGTAATCTCTGGTTTGTAATCTACTGTGGTTTCCACATCATCAATGGTCATTTCCGATTCTGGAACACCCATATAAAGATAAAGGTCATTTCGTTCAGCTGGCATGTTTCCAGTGATGTAATAGCTTGGGTCTATGTATTCGACCCCCATTTTGTCGTACAGGGCGTTGACTCCAAACAACGCTCCAATGTGGTTCCAGTGACTGTCGTATTTGTAGTAAACCTGATATCTGCCTGTGGCAAACAGTTCCTCACCCAGAGGATAAATAAACGGTGTGTCACAATTTTCATTAACATATTCGTACAGCTGCTGGATACGTCTCCATGAGCTTACGATATCAACTGTTGGCATGTATTTATAATATACCGATGATTTATTAGGGGCGATGTAAACATACACCGCTTTTCCCTGTGCATCGCAAACTGATTTTAATTCCTTCAGCTTGTTTACGTAGGCTTGCTTTTCTTCCTCACTAAGAATATTGGTACCCTGATAGCATTCGATTTCGTTTTCTCCATATAGGAACAACCAGCCATCGCGGCCTATGATGACGTCATTGTAAACATTTAATGGGAAGTACTGCTCGTATGGAGAAGGCTCTGGCGCTTCCTCTGGTGCAGGTGCCTCCTCTGCAGGTACTGTGGCTGCCAATTGTTCCTTTGTCTCATCCTCCTCTGGTGGGGTGTAGAACTTTGAACCAATAGCTGTTTCGATTATTTGATATTTAGATTCAATGGCATTGTTAAGTCCCTTATACCAAGACATCAATGTATATCTAAATGGAATCCTGTCATCGATAAAGTTAGAAATACTTTCACCACTATTCAACAGATTTGCCCACTCTATCTGGGCCATCTGCCTTTTTTCTGTTTCTACGATAGACAGCTTGTGGTAGGCATCCTTATTAACAATCCGCACCATTCCACCAGCTATCCAGGGCAGCACCAGTATAGCCATGAATACCAATATGAATATTTTGTTTTTAATTCTTGTAAGATTCATATTCGTTCACCCTGTTAAAACTGATAATAGATAAATGGATTATAGGTTCCGTTTACTAAAAACAGTAGACTTAAAAGTAATATAGCCAGGCAAACTATCATATTGCCCTTTACTGCCTTAACACTCATGTGAGCCTGAAGGAATCCGCCAAATAATGCACCACAGATTATTGTTATCACACTCAATCCAGAAAGATAAGTAAGCAGATTAAGTATTCTTATTCCTCCTACAAACATCCTTGAAAGATACAGCCCTGCTTCCATGATGTTGTCTGCTCTGAACACCACCCAAAGGAAGTTAACTACAAGGAATGTTAACAGACGATTGAAAAATCTAATCTTATTCTTTTTAAGGATTGCACCAAGCCATACTCTTTCCAGTATAAGAAGCAATCCGTATACAAGACCCCACACAAGGAATGTCCAGTTGGCACCATGCCAGATACCTGTCAAAAGGAAAACGATAAAGATGTTACGACAGGTTTTCTTCAGACTGCATCTGCTTCCTCCCAATGGGAAATAAACGTAATCTCTAAACCATGTAGACAAGGATATGTGCCATCTTCTCCAAAACTCCTGAATGGAATCTGCCCTGTATGGATGATTAAAGTTTTCTTTGAAATCAAATCCAAACATTTTGCCAAGTCCGATGGCCATGTCTGAATATCCGCTGAAATCGTAATATATCTGGAAGGTGTAGCAAATGCTTCCAAGCCATGCCACTGTCGCATCAAGACTTCCTATGTCGCTGGCCCATATTTTATCTGCAACCTGTGCTAACGTATTTGCGATAATTACTTTTTTGCCAAGTCCAAAGCAAAATCTCTTTATACCAGCTGCGAATTCATAGCTGCCTACAGACCTGTCTGTAAGCTGTGTAGATATATCCTTGTAATGAACTATTGGACCTGCGATTAGCTGTGGAAAGCAAGATATATACAATGCGAAATTTAGAATGTTGGGCTGTAGTGACACATCATCATTGTAAACATCGATAACATAGGACAATGCCTGAAATGTAAAAAATGATATTCCTACTGGTAACACAATCTCTGGAATGCCAAATGCCCCAGTGCCTGTGCCTGTGAAAATCCCGTTCATTCTTTCGGCAAATTTTAAATTGCCTCCCAAAAATATGTTTTCAATTGTAGCTATAAACAGGTTGAAATATTTAAAAAAGAAAAGTAGCCCTAAATCTGCCACGATAGCTAAGATAAGACCTACGCGTCTTACTCCATCCTCGTGTCGGTTATTAGAGCACAAAAATCCTGCTCCCCAGTTAATAAATATGACAAGGGAAATCAGGATAAGATATTTGGCTCCTCCAAATGCATAGAACAGCAATGAAAAGCCTAACAATATGTAATTAGATATTTGTATTCTTTTATCAATTCCTCCGCCTATAAGCTTTGGTATGCCGTAGTAGGCAATCAAGCAAATAGGCAGGAAAATTGTACAAAACAATAGTGAGCTGAAAACCAAATTATTCTCCCTCTCCTTCAATCATCAGCTTGGTGAAAGGTTTTGTTTTATTGAAAAATGTAACTACCTGGTCGCAAAGGAGCGCACCAACAAAGGTGGTGATAATGCAAAGCACTGCCTTTACTGGGAAGCTTAAATTTGAACACAGTGACTGTATTAATCTGATGCTGTAAAACTGGTTAAGGTAAATGAGTAAGCTCATTTTACCGAACCATGCAAATACTGGCTTGTCAAAAATCTTATGACATGGATTTACATTCGAGAATGTAAGAATCAATCCTGTGCACATGATAAATAATGTTACGAAGCTGTACTTTGGATCAACTCCAGTGACTGCATATCTAAGTACCAGTAGATAGCATGCAAGCTCTATCAATGCAAGTATTCTCTTTCCTGCCACAGTAAAACTCAGCTTATTAAGCTGTCTGGTAATACTGTAAGCACTGCAGCCTAAAGCCATCTCTCCAAGTCCTCTTAAGAAGCATTTGTAGAAATGTCCTGTCCAGCCATCGATACCTGCCAGGCTGTGGAATTCGTGTGACATATATCCAAGCACGAAAAGTGCGATTAGCGGACATACGATTTTTGCAAACACATCATAATGCTTTCTTAGGAAATACCAGAAAATAAATGTAACAACAAGCCATACATCTAAATACCATGTAAGCTTATTTACCCATGAACTATCAAATCCAAAAATCTGTACAAAGAAAAGGGATGCCCATGAATCAACTGCATAAGCTATTCTTTCCTTTGCAGTATTGTGTAAGAAATATCCATTTACGATAACTGTAAGTATCAATGCAAATAAATGATATGGGAAAACATGCTTGAATTTCTTCCACATCATGTTAGCTGTTTCTGTACCTATGTATTCTGAGCGCTGTGAACTTTTAGCGAATGCACTGGCTGCAAGCAGATAACCAGAAACAAGGAAGAAAAATTCCACTCCGATGTATCCATGATTAAAGAAATAAACTCCCTTAATTCCAATACTGATATTTCCATTTACTGCGAATCTCTTATGTATATGGAAAAATAAAATGCCCAAGGCAAAAATAAAGCGTAATAGCTCAACTCGTCCGTTTTTTGCTTTTTTAGTCATAGGTATTAAAATTCTCCTTCATGAAGATCGTCATCGTCTACATCATTAACCATGTTCTCTCTTGTGTAGACTCTCTTTGCCTCGCGCTGCTGCTCAACCTGTACAGAAAGCATTTCCTTAACATTTGCTGAGTTCTTAATATTCTTTATTTCAAATGTTCCAAGGCTCTTGTCTGATGAGCTTACGATAATAGAACCTACGCCAAAGATTCTTTGGCCTAAACTTCTCTTAAGCTTTAAATCCAAAATTCTATAAAGTCGAACCTCGTCCTGAGAAAGGTTAAGCAAACCTGTCTCAACAAAAAGTCTGTCTTCGCTCATGCTATATTTAGTAAAGCTGATTGGAAGACCAAAATATCTTTTTCTATCCTGCCATAAAATATTTGCCATAACACCCTCCTATTTTTCGTAGTTATAAATATTATAACCAATTCCTAGTATAAAAGAAACCAGGGATAAATCTCCCTGGCTTACGATTAATTATTTAGTTTCTAGTTTATTTTCATTTGTCATCATAAATTATTCTCCCTTTCAAAATTATATGCTCACGTTAACAGGTATCTTTCTAAAGGTAATCCAGTTAACAACCAGTCCTGCCACTGCAAAGGCTATAATTCCAATCCAAACTGGGAGCTGATTATAAAATGGATTAATAATCATATCTACAAGATGTGCTGTAGCATCTGACATACCTGTGGCCTCTCCGATTAATCGTGGACCACCAATCATTATTAGTAAAAAGCATATATAATAAATCCAATATACTATCTTTCCATATCTAAGCATTCCGTTTCCAGCTATGCCTTCTATCCACATAATTAGGCCAAACACAATAATTGCGATTTTAAAAATAGTACTTGTTGCTATTGATACTGCTACAATTCTAGCGAGGATTGTAAAAGCAGCTATTTCCAAGAAGTCCGCTATCCTACTGTATCCAAAAAGTACTTTTCTGGTCATTCCAAAGCAAAGACCACGTGGAACTTCGTCTGCCTGTATAAAAACTTTTACAAAGATATTTATTAATACATAT
>CACYLQ010000132.1:0-418 GCA_902775195.1 uncultured Pseudobutyrivibrio sp. | reverse complement strand
GATTACAAAGTTCTCCATTTTTTTTAAGCTGGCATATTGCTTTAATATTATTTCTACTCATAGATTTTCCCCTTATTTAACCATGCTCTTTTGGTTCAATTTGTATGCCCATAGCTCTGCCAATGCAAAAATTGCAATTGCACCTACGATTATTAGTGGAAATGTAAAACCAGGAAGCTCAGTAACATACTCTTTCATCCAAAAGCCACCTATAGCCAAGGATGCACCAAAAAATCCACCAATTATTGCTATTATCATTATTATTACTTTTCCATACTTACCTACCTTATGACCAACTATTAATCCTATAGGTCCTAGCGCGATAGCTATAATGCATGAAATTAAAATTAGTATTATGTACTTATACTGCTGAAAGATTACGGCAATAAGTGATAATGCAACAAAATTTCCTCCAACG
>CACYLQ010000131.1 GCA_902775195.1 uncultured Pseudobutyrivibrio sp. | reverse complement strand
GCACCACATGTAATCGGATAAGCCGCTGTTGCGACATTCCATTACCATGTCAAACTTTTGTTGCTTAGTAAATTTGCTTCGCATAATAACAACCTCCATTTGTATTGAAACACTTCACTTCGCATTTCTGATATGGAGTAAAACGCTCCATATGTGAACGAACTATAACGAATAGTAATTGGAGTGAAATGCTCCATATATTTAGTTGTTATTATTATTTCAAAAGTGCCGCTGTCAGTCACGACGGTGGAATACTAAGCGCTTACGTTATATTTTAGAATAAAAATCCGATAAACCGGATTACTTGATTGATAATACATGATTATGGGAGGACAAAAAATGACGTGTAGGACACATGATGAGCTGTATATAGAAGGATTTATACAGGGGTATGTAATAGTAAATTTATACTCAGTAACGATGATGCTTATGAAAAAAAGCAACGACAATAATCCTCAAGTTAAAGAAGTAGTTGATGAGTATATAAAATTAAACTATGGAGATATTCCAGCGGATTTATTGGGAGAATGTATTCAATTAGCAAAAAAATGTAATTGCGAAGAGTTTAATGAAAAAGCAGAACCAATTTATGATAAATATTTTTCATATCTATCTACTACTTATATATACAAAGAAGCAAAAGAAAAAGCAAAGGAAAATCTAGAAAGAAAAAGATGTAGTGAGAAGAATAAAGGATGCTGCATTAGAAAATATTTTGAGGACTACAATAAATATTATCCGGAAAGGTGGAATTGGAATCTAAAAAACACTAGCGAACAAAGCGCACTCTTTATGCAAACAAGAGCAAGAAGGAGTAGAGGGACATTTATTGAGGACAAAGACTTGTTGCCAGACTTTTATTCTATAGAACGCGATGCTAATCAATTTGGATTAAATAATGTTGAGTGGACTGATTTTTTTGGATTGACTTGGATTGGGAAAAAGGGGGTATTTGCAAGCGCAGGTGCTCCAGATTATGAAGGCAGTTTATATTATTACGATCCTGAAGTGTCTAATGATGAATCGGGGTATTGCATTTCGGAAAAATATAATGCTTATAATAATCAGCCACCAAAGGAGATTTTTACACGAGTGGAATCGAGAGGTATTGCTTATTGGATAGATACAGCAAATCCTATAGATGCAGAATACAGCTTCGTTGTTAATAATCATCTTTTTAAAGACACATACATAGAGTTCACATATGATAGTGGAGAAAAAACAATGGTGTTCACTGACTACGGAAATATAATAAATGATTTGCAACTTCATCATAAAGAAAAAATAGTAAAAAAGATATTGAAGGAGATGAATAACCACTTTGCACAACTACGAGATTCTGAGAGTGAAGAAATAAGGAAATATTATCCAGGTAAAACAGCAGAAGAGATGTTTTTAAAGAATTAACAATTAATTGTGAAAAACCAGTCTCATTCCTTGAAAAGCAAATGCTTTTATTATAAAATTTTCACTGAAGTCGTTTTCAATATACATTGTTTTATATAAAGGAGTGATCAAAATGATAGAATGGAAGAATTTTGATAAGCTCGAGTCTTACAAGACTCTCCAGGGGCTTAAGAACAAGGTGGAGTTAAAGTCAGTTATGGCAGGAGCAAACGGCGCAAAGCGTGTTGCTGAGTATTCAGTTCCAATGTCTAACGGAATGGTTTACAACTTTGCTTCAAAGCAGGTAGATGACACAGTCCTTGATGCACTTGCAAAGCTCGCTGATGAGGCACAGCTTGTTGACAAGTACGCAGCCCTTTACAACGGAGAGGGAGAGGTTATCAATACAGGTGAGAAGAGATTAGTTCTTCATCAGCTCACACGTGGTCAGCTTGGCGATGATGTTATAGCTGATGGTGTTAACAAGAGAGAATTTTACGTAAAGCAGCAGGAGCGTATCGCTGACTTCGCTAACAAGGTTCACGCAGGTGAAATCGTTAACGAAAAGGGTGAGAAGTTCACATCAGTAGTTCAGATTGGTATCGGTGGTTCTGACCTTGGCCCTCGCGCTATGTATCTTGCACTTGAGAACTGGGCAAAGGTTACAGGCACATTCAAGATGGAGGCTCACTTCATTTCAAATGTAGACCCTGACGATGCAGCAGCTGTACTTGCTGGCGTTGATGTTGCTCACTCTATCTTCATCCTTGTATCTAAGTCAGGTACAACACTTGAGACTCTTACAAACGAGTCATTTGTTAAGGATGCCCTTGCAAAGGCTGGTCTTGACGCTTCTAAGCACATGATCGCTGTTACATCTGAGACATCACCACTTGCAAAGTCTGCTGATTACTTAGATGCATTCTTCATGGATGATTACATCGGTGGCCGTTACTCATCTACATCTTCAGTTGGTGGCGCAGTACTTTCACTTGCATTTGGTCCAGATGTATTTGCTAGATTCTTAAATGGTGCAGCAGCAGAGGATGCTCTTGCAAAGAACACTGATATTCGCAAGAACCCAGCACTTCTTGATGCACTTATTGGTGTTTATGAGAGAAATGTACTTGGCTACGAGTCAACAGCAGTTCTTCCATACTCACAGGCACTTAGCCGTTTCCCTGCTCACTTACAGCAGCTCGACATGGAGTCAAACGGTAAGAGCGTTAACAGATTTGGCGAAAAAGTTGATTACGTTACAGGTCCAGTTATCTTTGGTGAGCCTGGTACAAACGGTCAGCACAGCTTCTACCAGTTATTACATCAGGGAACAAACATCATCCCACTTCAGTTCGTAGGCTTCAAGAAGAGCCAGATGGCAACAGACGTTGTTATCGAGGGAAGCACATCACAGCAGAAGCTTAAGGCTAACGTTGCTGCTCAGATCATGGCTTTCGCTTGCGGTAAGGATGATGACAACAGAAATAAATACTTCGAAGGTAACAGACCTTCTTCAATCATCGTTGGCGAGCAGCTTACACCAGAGACACTGGGTGCTCTTCTTGCTCACTTCGAGAACAAGGTTATGTTCCAGGGCTTCGTATGGAATGTAAACTCATTCGACCAGGAAGGTGTTCAGCTTGGAAAGGTACTTGCAAAGAAGGTACTTGCTGGCGATACATCAGATGCTCTTGCAGCTTACGCAAAGCTTCTTGATATCTAAAAAGTTTCTTAAAAATGGCTACCGTGTATTGCGGTAGCCGTTTTTTTACGCTAGGATATGAACTATGAAAAAATATAATGATACAGAACAAGAAGCAGTTAAGAAAACTTGGGCGGGGGAAAAAGCAAAGCTCAGTCAAATGAGCTTCGGTGAAAAGCTTGAATACATATGGGCTTATTACAAGCTGCACATCCTTGCAATCCTACTAATACTAGGAGCCATCACCTGGGGCGTGCATCACGCCATGACCTATGTGGAATATCGTATATACGGTATGGTAATTAACTCGGGTCAGTTCAACGAGGAGCTAAACGATACTCTTCACGATACGCTTAAGATGGCAAAGCACGACGGCGTTAACATCACAGCGGATCTTTACACAGATGAAAGTGCCAACATGGGAGGATACGGCAATCGTCTTGATATCTACGTTATGTCAGGTCAGCTGGACTTCGCATTTACGGACCAGGCCGGCGTTGATTATTTAGTCGATGGCAAAACCTATTCAGGATATGTTGCGGTAGATATTTCTGATAGTAAAATCCACGAATATTTTGGCTTAGCAGATAACATTAATTATCTCGTAATCGCCGATTTAAGCGGCAGCGAAGAATACATGGATAATTTTTATAAGCTCTTATATGAGATAGAAGGAGAATAGTTTTGGGAAGATTTTTTAACAGTAAGATTTTTGACGGAATAACAAAGGTAACAGATGTCATGCTAATCGGTTTTTACTTTATAGTATGCTCTTTACCAATTTTTACAATCGGCGCTAGCTCAACAGCTTTATACTACGCAATCCACAAATCAGTGTTCAGAGGACGTGGCTACACCACAGAGTTCTTCCGTTCATTCAAGGATAACTTCAAGCAGTCCACATTGTCATGGTTGATTTTCATGGTATTATTTGGAGTTCTTTCAGCGGACATTTACGTCACTAGAAATTTCATCCAGGCCAACAGCCCAATGGCAGCAGCATCAGTATTTTTCCTAGTATTACTGATTTTCACTAGTGTTTGGGCAATCTATCATTTCGCATACATCGCCAGATTCGCCAACAGCTTCAAGGAATCCTTCAAGATTTCCGCAATCATCATGATTGCTAACATTGGCTGGAGCGTAGCAATTATTGCAGTTGTTATCGTACTATTGCTTTTGATGTACAGATTCATGATATTAATCGTGTTTGCACCAGGCATATTCGCCTGCGCACTTCATCCAATCCTCGAGAAGGTCTTTCGCAAGTACATGTCTGCCGAAGACATCGCCAAAGAGGACGAGGATTTACATTATTAAATAGTTTTATCGTAGAGGCATCCTATAAAAGGAATGCCTCTATTTTTTTGTCCACAATATAAGAATCCAACGGGTCATCGCTAGTCTCGAAGGAAGCAATAAGATTCTTACCTAGATGATAGTCCGATTGTTCATATAAAGACAGCTTCAGCATGTTGTTGACACTGTAGTTTTGGTCATCAGATAGTCCAAAATGCTCCCAGACAATAGTGGTTCTGGTTCGCTTGTTCAGCGTAATGAAATCAGGATATTTAAGATGGTCGCTTAGAACAATCTTTGGTTCATACACATAAGGAATTTCAAAATCTAACAGTCTGTCCGCGATAATCTTTTCTGATTTGGAACGCACCAGCTCCCCGTTTTTAGTGTAGACGCCCTTATCCACGGAGTAAGTGTTCTGGCAGCTGGGATTATCGTTGTACCAGTCTTTGAGAAAGGTTTCGATGTCCGGAATAATCGGCGTAATCAGCGACCTCCTCCCTGGATTAAAGGAATAGTAGATGTTATCCAGCTCTACATATAAATCCACATGCATTCCCTTTTTAATCTTACAAATTAATTCATGCATGCGCTTGGAAACCTTCATTAGATAATCCCTCTGGCAGATGGATGTGATGAATCCGATATTGTCGGCTGACATGTATTTGCCCTTGGTATCAGAGCGGTTCTTGTAGTAATAAAATCTGGGATATCCCTTGCTGCTTTCTAGGCGGATAAATCCCTTTGGTGACGAAAGCAGCTCTTTATCTGCGATATCAATTAGTTGGTAGATAGATTGAACCAGCTTATTGCTGTCTATTGTTGGTGTTGTTAACATGTTTCCTCCTTAAAAATGGTGTTTTTGGCGTGGCCTGGAGCTTTTTGGGAGCTTTTCGGGGCCAGTTAAGTGTGAAAATAGGTTTTTGAAAATACACTTATAAGATTTGCTTGGAGAAGTTAAGTGAAATCAGGAAAAATATAAATTCACTTAAAAACTGATTTTGCTGTTAAGTTTAAATAGATTTTATAAAAATAAACTTAAATAAATTGGAATAAAAAGGCAGATTGTTAAGTGAAAATAATTAGTTTTAGGGAGAAACTTAACAAGTTGCCTTGATCTGTTAAGTGAATATTTAGAAATGCATATTTCACTTAAGTTTAGCTAAAATGATTTAACGAAATTTAAGTGAAAATATTTTTTTCTCATAGAAACTTAACAGCAAAATCAATTTTTAAGTGGAGATTTAGAATTCCGAAAAAAACTTAACTTTGCAAGCAAAAACTAGCCAGGGATTGCGTCTAAATTCATAAAAAGGCGCAAAAAGACCCAGTGCGCGTTAATATTCATATTATTGGTGGGTATTAATTGCCTGATAAAGGCAATGGATGCAAACCATAACTTTTGCTGAAGTTATATGTCATCATGTGCTTGCTGCTAAAGCAATGATGAAATTGCATGATGCTGTATGAAATTACAGCGGGTGTGTCCTGTGAATAACACGATGTTATATATAACATGCAATCGGCAACATGTCAACTACAAAATAACGAAAACCCTGCAAAAAAACAAAACACAAACAAATGTTTGACATATCCCATAGCTATGATATAATAAAATACATACGATTGTGCACAATTAAAATTGCGCCTCCAATCAGAAAGAACAATTAACAACCAACAATAATGTAGATTTCGAGGGCCAGTTATGGATTTCAAATTACATTCAGAATATAAACCAACAGGCGACCAGCCACAGGCTATCGCAGATTTGGTAAGGGGTTTCAAGGAAGGTAACCAGATGCAGACACTTCTTGGTGTTACAGGTTCTGGTAAGACCTTCACCATGGCTAATGTCATTGAGCAGCTGAACAAGCCCACCCTTATCATTGCTCACAACAAGACCTTGGCGGGCCAGCTATACAGCGAATTTAAAGAATTCTTCCCAGAGAACGCTGTGGAATATTTCGTATCTTACTACGATTACTACCAGCCAGAGGCCTATGTGCCTAGCACGGATACATACATCGCAAAGGATTCTTCTATTAATGATGAAATAGATAAGCTACGCCTTTCAGCCACGGCTTCATTGTCAGAACGCCGTGACGTTATCATCGTTTCTTCGGTTTCCTGCATTTACGGTATTGGTGAGCCAGATGATTTCCAGAACATGATGGTTAGCCTTCGCCCAGGAGATTTCAAGGATAGAGATGATGTTATTCATGAGCTTATCAACATCCAGTACCAGCGAAACGACATGGATTTTGACCGCGGTACCTTCAGAGTGCGAGGCGATACGCTGGAGGTTATCCCAGCAAACACCAGCGATTACGGCATCCGTATCGAATTCTTTGGAGATGAGATAGACCGCATTTGCGAGACTGATATTATGACAGGCCAGGTGAAGCGCGAGCTTGAGCATGTAGCTATTTTCCCAGCCAGTCACTACGTTATCCCACAGGATAAGATTAACGCAGCCTGCGCCAGCATCGAGGCAGAGCTGGATGAAAGGGTGAAGTTCTTCAAGTCAGAGGACAAGCTAATAGAAGCCCAGCGAATATCAGAGCGTACTAATTTCGATATAGAAATGCTTAGAGAGACAGGCTTCTGCTCCGGCATCGAAAACTACAGCAGGCACATGACCAATCAGCAGCCGGGAGAGCCACCTAAGTGCCTGATAGATTATTTTGATGATGATTTCCTTATTATAGTGGACGAGAGTCACATCACACTTCCACAGGTGCGAGGAATGTTTGCAGGTGACCAGGCACGTAAGAAGACATTGGTTGAATATGGCTTTAGATTGCCATCAGCGCTTGATAACAGACCGCTTAATTTTGGAGAGTTTGAATCAAAGATTGACCAGATTATGTTTGTAAGTGCAACACCTGGTGACTATGAAGAGGAGCACGAGCTTCTTAGAACGGAGCAGGTTATTCGCCCAACAGGCTTGCTTGATCCTGAGGTGGAGGTAAGGCCAGTTGAGGGGCAGATTGATGACCTCTTCAACGAAATCCAAAAGGAAGTTGAAAAGAAAAATAAAATAATGATAACAACTCTTACCAAGCGAATGGCGGAGGACCTTACAGATTATCTGGCAGAGCTTGGCGTCAGAGTTAAATACATGCATTCAGACATTGATACCATGGAGCGTGCAGAAATCATCAGAGATTTGCGCTTGGATGTGTTTGATGTATTAGTTGGTATCAACCTGCTTCGAGAGGGTTTGGATATCCCAGAGATTACGCTGGTTGCCATCCTTGATGCAGATAAGGAAGGCTTCCTTAGAAGTGAGCGTTCGCTGATTCAGACAATCGGACGAGCAGCCCGAAATTCCGAGGGCCACGTTATCATGTATGCCGATACCATCACGGAATCCATGGAAAAGGCCATATCCGAGACTGAGCGTCGTCGCGAGATTCAAAAGGCTTACAATAAGGAACACGGCATCACTCCTAAGACTATTCAAAAATCTGTCCGCGAGCTTATATCTATTTCCAAGGATATCGCCCACAAGGAGATGCAGTTTAAAAAGGATCCTGAGGAAATGGATAAGCAGGAGCTTGAGAAGCTGATTGCAGATATTCAGAAGAAGATGCAGAAGGCTGCAGCCGAACTCAACTTCGAAGCCGCCGCCGAATACCGCGACAAGATGGTTGAACTGAAAAACATGTTGAGGAAATTATAAAATGAAAGAAAGAAAATATATAAAAATCAAAGGCGCCAACGAACACAACCTTAAAAATGTCAGCCTAGACATCCCACGTGATGAGTTCGTTGTGCTTACAGGATTGTCAGGTTCGGGAAAATCATCCTTAGCCTTCGACACCATTTTTGCTGAAGGCCAAAGACGCTACATGGAATCTCTTTCCAGCTACGCGCGCCAGTTCCTAGGCCAGATGGAAAAGCCAAATGTAGAGCATATGGAAGGTATGCCACCAGCCATTTCAATCGACCAGAAGAGCACCAACCACAACCCACGTTCTACAGTTGGTACAGTTACAGAGATATATGATTATATGCGACTTCTGTACGCCAGATGCGGTGTGCCACACTGCCCAAACTGTGGCAAGCCAATCAGCAAGCAGACAGTAGACCAGATGGTGGATGCCATTATGGCATTGCCAGAGCGTACCAAGATTCAGCTGTTGGCTCCTGTCGTTAGAGGCCGCAAGGGTACACACGAAAAGCTCTTTGAAAAGGCTAAGAAATCCGGCTATGTGCGTGTTAACGTAGATGGCAATGTGTACGACCTTTCCGAAGAAATAAAGCTTGATAAGAACATCAAGCATAACATAGAAATAGTAGTAGACCGATTGGTTGTAAAGGAAGGCATTGAAAAGCGTCTCACAGATTCCATAGAGGCAGTGCTTAAGCTAGCTGATGGCCTGATGATTGTAGATGTTATCGATGGGGAGCCTATCAGATTTTCCGAGGGCTTTTCATGTCCTGATTGCGGAATCAGCATTGATGAGGTAGAGCCACGAAGCTTCTCCTTCAATAACCCATTTGGTGCCTGCCCAGAGTGCTTTGGTTTGGGTTACAAAATGGAATTCGACGAGGATTTGATGATTCCAGACAAGAGCCTTTCCTTTAATCAGGGGGCGGTTCAGGTAATGGGCTGGCAGTCTTCAAACAAGAGCACCAGCTTTGCACACGCACTTTTGGAGGCACTTGCAAAGGAATACGATTTCTCACTGGACACTCCGTTCGGTAGATGTGCATTACCAGGGCCAAAGGGGCCATGGCGTTTACCCTACAGTTTTCGAGGGATTAATTGAAAATGTTAACCGCAGATATAAGGAGACATTTTCTGAATCAGCTAAAAAGGAGTACGAAGAGTTCATGTTCTACAGTGATTGCCCATGCTGCCACGGTCAGCGTCTGAAGAAGGAATCATTGGCAGTTACATTAGATGGCAAAAACATCTTCGAAATGACCCAGTATCCTGTACATGAGCTTTACAACATGATAGATAATCTGCATCTTACAGAGCAGCAGAAGAAAATCGGTGCTGTTGTTTTAAAAGAGATAAAGGCAAGACTTAAATTCATGGTTGATGTAGGTTTGGATTACCTTACACTTAGCCGTGCCACAGCCACACTTTCAGGTGGTGAGGCTCAGCGTATCCGCCTTGCAACACAGATTGGTTCAGGCTTGGTTGGCGTAGCCTATATCTTAGACGAGCCATCAATCGGCTTGCACCAGAAGGATAACGATAAGCTGTTAGCATCCCTTAAGGGCCTTAGAGACCTGGGCAATACTCTTATCGTAGTAGAGCATGATGCGGATACTATGAAGGCTGCGGATTATC
>CACYLQ010000130.1 GCA_902775195.1 uncultured Pseudobutyrivibrio sp. | reverse complement strand
CTATTATAGAACTCCAGAATATGAAAGAAGCATCTATGCTCAGCTAACCACAAACTGCACCAACACCCTAAAAGCCCTAAAGGATGAGGGATTCTACACTGATGACTCTCAATTGATGACAAGCTACGATTACAACAAAGCGATGGGGTACTTGGAAGAATAAATATAAATAAAAAGCCCCTTGGTAGGTAACGTTGTTACCGTAACCAAGGGGCTCTCTTTATGTATGATTATTATTCAAGAACGTCGGCTTTTACACGTTCAATATGCATTGCTAAATATCCAATCTCCATCTCGTCTGTAGGGGAGCCCAGACTTTTGCTTAGATCATGGCATATTTCCGATGCAATCGCGAAGGATTCAGGGAACGTTGTAGAAACATAATCATTCATATTTATTTTTAAATCTTCGTGCTTTTGGATACGTGCGACCATGTACCTAATGTGATTCATCATTCGATTATATGAAAATGAATCTGTAGGAATAGTGCGTCCGGTAATCTCTTCTATTCTTGTTATGCAATTACGAACCGCATGAGCTGTCTCAAGTGTCTGAGAAAGCTTATCCTGGGAAGTTGCGGAGTGAATGTGCATTGCAACATATCCGATTTCATCGTCCATAATATCAAGACCAAGACTGTTTTTTAGCAAATCCCTAACAATTTCTGCTGCCTTATACTCCTGATAAAAGAGCAGCTTAATATCATTTAGAAGAGGGTTTATGATTTGGTCATTGTTCTGAATTCGCTTAGCTGCGTACTCCAAGTGGTCAGCCATTGGAAAAACAATATTATGATCAACACTATCAAAGTACTCTTCAGCATGCTGCAAAACTGCTTCAGCAATTTCTAAGTAAACAGGATCTACATGCTTGACGATATCCTTAGCATCGCCACGCTCTGAGGATTCTGCCAAAGAAAATACTTTGCAGTCCGCACCTACTGTGAGCTCCTGAGTAGGCTTCATACCGAAGCCCACTCCCTTACCCATAATTAAGTACTCCACTAATTCATTTGTTTCTACGGCAATAACCGAATTATGATTTAATACTTTTTTTACTTTATACATAGTCAAATATTATAACTTCTTATTCAAAGAAATCAACTTCAAACAATGGTTCGCCAGCCTTAATATCGCCAGCCTTTACAAGACGCACGTCAATCTTGTCTTCATCAACATCTGTGCAAAGTACAGGTGTTGCAATTGATGGTGCATTTGCCTTTAAGTAATCAAGGTCGATTTTAAGAAGTGGATCACCCTTCTTAACCTTCTGTCCCATAGTTACAAGAGTCTCAAATCCCTGACCACCAAGCTTAACAGTGTCGATACCAACATGAACAAGAAGGTTAAGTCCGTCGTCGCCAATGAAACCAATTGCATGCTTTGTATCGAATATAAATCCTATTGTACCATCAAATGGTGCATATATTGTGTCACCTACTGGAGTAACAACTGCACCGCTACCCATCATTCCGCTTGCGAAAGCTTCATCAGGAGTAGTAGATAAATCATCAGCCTTACCATCAGCAGGGCTGTAAATTGTAATTGTCTTTACAACTTTCTTAGAAGCTGCCTCTACAGGGGTTTCGTTAGAAGCAGTAGTGTTTGCATCATCAGATGCGTTATCAGCAACATAAAGCTCGTTTGGAGCTGTCTCAAGGTAATCCTCAAGATGAGCCTTTACAACAGTAACGTTTGGTCCGTAAATAACCTGAACGCTGTTACCTCGAAGAACAACACCTGAAGCACCAGTTGCCTGAAGCATAGCCTTGTTAACAAGGTTTCCATCAAATACTGTAACACGAAGTCTAGTTGCGCAGCAATCTACATCTGAAATATTTTTCTTGCCGCCAAGACCGTTTGCAATCTGCTCGCTAACAGCATCTTTATTAGAAGCGCCAGCCTGCTTCGCCTTGTAATCAGCCTTTGTGTAAAGCTTTGTTTCTTCATCATCATCTTCACGACCAGGAGTTTTAAGGTCAAGCTTCTTAATTAAGAATGTGAAAATGAAATAATATAAGAAGAAATAAATAATACCAACTGGGATTACACGTAACCAGCTTGTCTTTTCGTTACCCTGAAGGATACCGAATAAGAAGAAGTCAATTAAACCGCCGGAGAATGTAAGACCTACAGCGATGTTAAGCATGTGTGCTATCATGTATGCACTACCAGCTAAGATAACCTGAACACCGAAAAGGATAGGAGCTACGAATAAGAATGAGAATTCGATTGGCTCTGTGATTCCAGTGAACATTGAAGCAAGTGCAGCAGAAAGAAGAAGACCTCCAACCTGCTTTTTCTTCTCAGGACGTGCTGTGCGGTACATAGCAAGTGCAGCACCTGGAAGACCGAAGATCATGAAGATAAACTCACCAGAGAAGTATCTTGTAGCATCGGCGCTGAAGTGTGAAATTTCGCCAGAATGAGCAAGCTGTGCGAAGAAGATGTTCTGACCACCTTCAACCACCTGGCCAGCAACCTCTGCTGTACCACCTACTGCTGTCTGCCAGAATGGCATGTAGAATACGTGGTGAAGACCAAATGGGATAAGTGAACGCTTAATTAAACCGAAGATAAGTGTTCCTGCATAGCCTGAACCAGTAACTAAATCACCAAGGGCGTAGATACCGTTCTGAACAACTGGCCATACATAGAAAAGTAGGATACCAACAAATAAGTAAACAACTGTTGATATGATTGGAACGAAACGTGTACCTGCAAAGAATGAGATAGCGCTTGGAAGCTCAATGTTGTAGAACTTGTTATGAAGAGCTGCAACACCAAGACCTACGATGATACCACCGAAAACACCCATCTGAAGTGTTGTGATACCACAAGCCTGTGTGATAGTACCGCTTAAAGCTCTAGCTTCATAGTTTGTGATACTAATCATAGCGCTGATTGCTGAGTTCATTACGAAGAATGAAATCATAGCTGCTAAGGCTGCAACAGCCTTTTCCTTCTTTGCCATACCGATGGCAACACCTACAGCAAACATAATATGAAGGTTTGCAAAAATGATGTTTGCAACTTCATTCATTACTGTAAGAAGAATGTTGAGAATAGTTCCAGGTCCAAGAACTGATTCAAGATGATAAGTAGCGATTGTAGTCTCGTTAGTGAAGGATGCACCTAAACCAAGGAGAAGACCTGCTACTGGGAGTATGGCGATTGGAAGCATGAAGCTTCGACCAACTCGTTGTAAAACATTAAAAATTTTGTCTTTCACGATAAAGACCTCCTATAAAAAAATAATTATTGAGGCGAAGTTTTTAAGCATAAAAAAATAGGCATAAAAACAAAAAACGCCTCTAGCGTCTTGTGTCGTTTATGCCTACTTAAAGTTACATACTTCACAAAATTTAAAATTTTACTTGGATAAGATACCATGTTTATGCGATACTGTCAACACTTAATCGTTTAAGCAACATAGCCAAAAAGCAGCTGTCACTTTTGTGACAACTGCCTTTTAATCTACATTATTTTCCAAGGATAGTATCAAAAATTGCGTTTGCAACTTCCGCCTTTGACATTATTGGCAACTGCCAGGTTTCGTCAGCCATTATGATAGTCACTACGTTGGTGTCTGTGCCAAATCCTGCTCCTTCGGTGCGGAGGTTGTTAGCTACAATCATATCCACATTTTTCTTTTTAAGCTTTGTCTTGGAGTTTTCCAACATGTTCTCCGTCTCCATAGAAAAGCCGCAGATAAACTGGCCTTCCTTTTTGTTGGCTCCAAGATAAGAAAGTATATCCTCGGTACGCTCTAGTTCGATACTAGAAGCTTCTCCATCCTTTTTCTTTATTTTCTCCTTGGCAACGGTGGCTGGTCTGTAATCAGCTACTGCTGCACTCTTAATAATTATATCGCACTCATCGGCTCTGGCTTTTACAGCCTCGGCCATCTCCGCCGCGCTTCTAATTTTGACCACATCAACAAACATAGGTGGTTCGATAGCCACTGGACCTGATACAAGTGTAACATCAGCGCCTCTTTCCATGGCAGCCTTGGCAATGGCATATCCCATCTTGCCTGTACTGTGGTTCGTAATATATCGAACTGGGTCAATAGCCTCCTCAGTGGGACCTGCTGTAATCATTACTTTTTTGCCTGTAAGGTCGTGCTCATGAGCTAGCTCCCTCAATATGTACTGAAGCAGTACATCTGGCTCAGGCATCTTCCCCGCTCCTGTATCCCCACAAGCAAGATACCCACTAGCAGGATCTATTATCTCATATCCGTATTTACGAAGCGTTTTAAGATTGTCCTGCAGGATAGGATTTTCAAACATATTTGTGTTCATAGCAGGGCTAATGATTTTCTTGCATTTTGCAGCCATGATTGTGGTTGTAAGCATATCATCTGCAATGCCATGTGCTATCTTCCCAATAACATTTGCACTGGCAGGTGCCACCATAAAAATATCTGCACGCTTTGCAAGGGCCACATGCTCTACGTTGAACTGAAAATTTCTATCAAATGTATCTACAAGACATTTATTTGAAGTAAGTGTCTCGAAGGTTATTGGGTTAATAAAATTTGTTGCATTCTTTGTCATGATGACATTTACATCCGCGTGTAACTTTACAAGCGCTGATGCAAGATTTGCAATTTTGTATGCTGCAATGGAGCCTGTTACTCCAAGAACTACGCATTTACCTTTTAACATAAATACCTCCGAGTTATATATCCTAAACTAATATTGCTGTTTGTACGCTTACCATTTTATATCTTTATTCTCTACTGTGCCATCTGCTTTTTAGATGATTCTGATGTTACAGCATTGATTTTCATTTCTTTTCCTGCATATACGCCTGCTGGCTTAATCTTATCAAGAACGATACCAACTAAGTAAACAATAACTGCTCCGACGATAGCTTCGATAACACCATTGAAGCTGATAATTCCGCCGATTACTCCCATAAGAGCGCTTGGGTCAATCTGAAGAACTTCTGAATATGGGATTCTGTAGAATGCGTAAATGCTGCCCATAACAAGAAGTGTATTTGTCATGGCACCAGAAATACCTGCTGTGATAAATCCAAGTGCCTTCGCATCTTTATTCATAAATAAATACTCGATAGCTGCAAAAACTATGATTCCAATAACTGCTCCGATAACCTGAGCAACTGTAACTGAAAATCCTATCTTACCTTCAGATACCATCTTGTTGAAGAAAGCGAATACACCAAAGCCCATGATAAATGAAATGATTACGTTGATGATTGATCCGTAAACGAGCTTCTTTTCTGAGCTGATTGCCTTCTTGATTCCTACATAAACAAAATAAGGTATTACACCAATAAGAATTCTAGGAACAATAGCGATGAATGTACTCTTGAATACAAGCCCAATAGCCTGTCCAATTGTATCATGTGGAAGCATAGTAAGCGCTGCCACTGGTGAGAAAGCAAATGCTGATGGAGTTGGTGTAAGTGAACTCTTTACAAAACTTGTTACGCCAAATACTCCGCCAAGGAATCCGCCGCCATTACTACAATAATGGCTACGAATAACGCTGTGAGCACAAGCTCATAGGTTTTAGAATTGTTGCTTTGCATAAATTTCCTCCTTTTGGTAGAAGCCTATTAATGGTCTCCTCCTAGTACACTATGCGTAAGCGCGGCAATTTCAAGCTAAAGCTCGAAATTACCTACATATAACAGCATCAAGTATTTTATCATCTTATTTATCGGATATCAATAAAAACCATATTATAGCCTTTGTTAAGAAAGATTTTATAATTTTTTATTAGTAATAATGGGATACAAATACTATACTTATAGAAAAGGAAAATGTAGGAGGATAAAGACATGTATTATGGTTACGGGTACTATTATGACCCAACAATAATTCTGGTTATTATCGGCGCAATCATTAGTGGTATTGCCTCAATGAATGTGCAAAGAACTTATAAAAAATATAGTAGGGTAAGAAATTACAGAGGACTTACATCTAACCAGGTGGCAGAGCATATTCTTCATGCTGCCGGCATATACGATGTAAGAATCGAAAGAATCAGAGGTAATCTGACAGACCATTATTCACCAAAGGAAAAGGTGCTTCGTTTATCAGATGCAGTTTACGGACAGACCAGCGTTGCAGCTTTAGGTGTTGCAGCTCACGAATGTGGACACGCTATCCAACATCAGCAGGGTTATGCACCACTTAAGCTTCGCTCAGCTTCTGTGCCACTTGCAAATATTGGTTCATGGATTTCATGGCCAGTGATTCTTATTGGTCTTTTAATTGGATACACTCCCCTTGCAGAGGCTGGTGTGTTCCTGTTTACATTTGTTGTTGCCTTCCAGCTTATTACTCTTCCTGTAGAGTTTGATGCTAGTGCAAGAGCCCTTAGAATCCTTGACCAGGACCATATACTTGAGGGTGATGAGCATGCAGGTGCTACAAAGGTATTAAAGGCCGCAGCCCTTACCTATGTAGCAGCATTGTTTGCAACAATCTTACAGTTACTTCGTTTAGTTATGATTGTCAGCGGTAGTCGCAGAAGAGATTAGTTGATTAAAGTAGTCACGATATTCACTGATGCGATTTGCTTTTCTTAGCTTTTTGATTAGCTTTTCTTCCTCAGGGAAGTTAGCCTGCCAGAAGCTTAGGAATTCCTTCATGCGATGAAGTACAGGCTTCTCACCTGAAAGGACTTCAGTGTACTGGCTAAGTAAATCGTCATGGAATTTCTTAAATATTATAAGGTCTAGCTTGATGTCTTCATCGGCTAGGCCTTTTTTGTATCCTATCGCCAAGCTTGGATTTGCTATCAGGCCGCGGCCTATCATCACAGCATTTAGATTATCGTATTTACGGTATGTATCTTTGATACCTTCGATAGTAGTAACATCTCCGTTAAATACTAGTGGTGACTTGCTGTGTTCTACGGCGTACTCAAAGAATTCTGGCCTGGTTGGTTCTTTGTAAAAATCCGTCTGAATTCTAGGGTGAATAGTTAGCTCGCTAATTGGATATTTATTATAGATGTCTAATATCTCATAAAATTCTTCAGGCTCGCTTTTACCAAGTCTTGTCTTTATAGAGATTTCCACACCTGAAGGCAGACCTTCAAACACTTCATAAAGCAATTTATCTAATTCCTCAGGATAGAATAGCAATCCAGAGCCCTTTTTCTTAGCTACAACAGTGCCACTAGGACAGCCTAAGTTATAGTTTATTTCTTTATATCCTAGAGCTGCCATTTCCTTTACTGCCCACAGGAAGTGCTCACCTTTGTTTGTGAGAATCTGTGGAACAGTTGTAGTCACATCATTCTTTTCAGGGTCAATATCCTTAAAC
>CACYLQ010000129.1 GCA_902775195.1 uncultured Pseudobutyrivibrio sp. | reverse complement strand
TGTTTCTTGGGGACAGTATACTACAGGCTCTAACTATCAGATTCCTGAATTCTTCATGAACCGAGTTAAGGAAGTAGTAGATTACTGTATCGCAAATGATATGTATGTAATCTTAAATACACATCATGATATTAACAATGATTATTGCTTCTATGTACCAAACAATGCCAATAAGAGCCGTTCAGAAGCTTATTTCAAATCTGTATGGACACAGATTGGTACAGAGTTTAAGGATTATGATTATCATCTTGTATTTGAGACAATGAATGAGCCAAGACTTGTTGGACACAGTGAGGAGTGGTGGTTCCCTAGAAACAACCCAAGCTCTGACATAAGAGAAGCTGTAGCATGCATCAATGACTACAACCAAGTTGCTCTTGATGCTATCCGTGCAACAGGTGGTAACAACGCTACAAGATGCGTTATGGTTCCAGGTTACGATGCATCAATTGAAGGCTGCATGACAGATTCATTTAGAATGCCTAAGGATTCTGCAAACAACAGACTTATCCTTTCAGTACATGCATACAATAGCTACACAACAAAATTCGATAACAAATATGATATTGATAACTTCTTCAATGATTTGAACTCAAAGTTCCTTTCAAAGGGAACACCAGTAATCGTTGGTGAGACAAGTGCAACAAACAGAAATAATACAGCTGAGCGTGTAAAGTGGGCTGATTATTATTGGGGCAAGGCTGCACAGTATAAGAATGTAGCAATGGTTCTTTGGGATAACAACATTTACCAGAATAATCCTGCAGGTTCAGATGGTGAGTGCCACAGATACATCGATAGAAATTCACTTCAGTGGTGTGATCCAGAAATCATCAGCGCTATTATGAAGCATGTTGATGGAACTCCTGCAACAATAAATGGTAAGGAGATTCCAAAGGAAGATCCTACACCAAAGCCAGATCCAAAACCTACACCAGATCCAAAACCACAGCCACAGCCTACTCCAGACCCAAAACCTGTAGTAAAAGATGGCTTAAAGGTAGATTATACAATCAACAACTGGGGCAATGGATACCAGGTATTAATCAAAGTAAAGAACGATTCTTCATCAAAGGTTAATGGTTGGACAGTTAAGCTTGCTAAGAAGGATGTTAGAATTGATTCTAGCTGGTGCGTAGATGTAACTGAGGATGGAGATTATTATGTAATCACACCAATGTCATGGAATTCTTCTATTGAGCCAGGTGCTTCAGTAGACTTCGGAATTCAGGGAGCAGGAACAATCGGTAGCACAATCGATGTAACAGTAAAATAATAACTTTTAAGAGATAGGATTTAGGTCCTATCTCTTTTTTGGTTTGTGAAAATTTATTGACAACTTAATAAATCTGCGGACAGAGTAAAAAAAGTGATGTAAAATAATTAATGTTGAGTTATGTAAATAAATGGGGAGGAAACTATGGGTACAATATCAGATTATATTAAATGGCGAGGGGATTTGAGCTTTAGCAAAGATAGCTTCAATGTTGTGGATAACTTGGTTCTATCTTGTGTATCTTATGTGGAAATGGATGGTTTATTTTCAAGTGCCACCGAGGAAAAAACTTTAAAGGAAATTTCTGATGAGTATTTCGCTAAGGTATACAAAAAGAAAAAGTTTAGAGATGGTTCAATCCTTAAGGACGCACCACTTACGCTGAAGGCTATAGCAAAAACAGCTAGATATAAAAACGTTAAGGTTCGTAATTACGTTAGTAAAACAGATGTTAAGAAAACCTTGCAGTTTGCAGCTATGGAATTCCTGCTTCCAAATGGTACCAGTTATGTGGCTTACAGAGGAACTGACGATTCCATTGTTGGATGGAAAGAGGATTTCAAGCTTGCCATTTCAGAGGTTCAGGCTGAAAAGGAAGCTGTTCATTATTTAAATAGAATTGCCAAAGATAATAATCAAAAGCTGATTGTAGGAGGCCATTCTAAAGGAGGCCATTTGGCGGTATATGCAGTTGCTAAATGTGGTCTTCCAATCAAAAGCAGGGTGGTGAGGGTTTACAGTAACGATGGACCCGGATTTATGAAGAATGTATCTGAATCCAAGGATATAAAGGATATCTTACCAAAGGTTGTTAGCATTGTTCCAGAAGAAACGGTTGTTGGTCTTTTAATGGAGCCTGTTTGTGCACCTACAGTTGTAAAAAGTACAGCATCAGGACTTGCACAGCATAACCTGGCAACCTGGTGTATGGTAGGTAAAAAGCTTACTACCACAAAAGAAATTAGTAAGTCAGCAATGCTATTAGATGCGATTCTAAAAGAAAACGTATATAAAATGAGTGATAAAGAGATTGAGGAATTTGTGGAAACTCTATTCTCAATTTTTGAATCAACAGGTGCATTAACATTAACTGATTTGAAAAAAAGCGGTTTGAAAGGTCTTCAGGCGATTTCCAAAAAGGTATTAGAAGCTATCAATTCCAAAAAATAATTTCAGTGAGGTAAAAATGGAAATGAGGGAAAAACTTAAGAAGATAAAAGTTCTTTTCGGGGATGTTGATAACACATTGCTTTGTCTTAAAATGTACAACGAAGCAGGAAAAAGAATCGTTGGCTTTGAGGATGCCAATGATTGGTTGAAATATAATATTAACAATAATGCTTACATTAAATGTCAGGCTCCAAGAGGCGTTAAAAATCTAATCGATGATATGCATTTTAATCAGGGTGTTAAAATTTATGGGCTGACAGAATGCAGCAATTCCTTTGAATATAACTCTAAGTACAATCGTCTTCGCGAGTGTTATCCAGGAGTTTTTGAGCATCACGGAGATTTGATTTCAACAGAAAGTCGTCATAAGAAAGTACTTATCATGAAGATGATTGCTGAGCGTGATGGCTATAACATGGATGAAATCATGTTCATTGATGATAGCTACACAGAAATCATGGAGGCCTTCGGTGCAGGAATATTATCTATGCATACAACAGAGGTAATGGAAAGATTTATGTAGTTATATTCCATTATGGAATAGATGATGGATGAATATGAATAGCTGAATAATTATTAAATCATTGATTGAAGGACAAAAAGATATTATATTAAATCAATAGTTGTAAAAGAAAATAGCTTTATGGAGAATATTTCTGTAAAGCTTTTTTTATGTCTAGAGGATTATAAATGAAGTATGTTATTGATAGATTAATACAATTGATACCAGTCCTACTTGGAATAACATTTCTGTCATTTGCCATGATGCAGATAGCAGGTAGTGATGCTATCACAGAAATGTATGCTGACAAAGGGGCTGTATCTGTTGAAATAATTAATGCCAAGCGTGCAGAGCTGGGATTGGACAAGCCGTTTATAGAGCAGTATTTTATATGGCTTGGCGGACTGGTCCGAGGCGATATGGGCGTAAGCTATGTATCTGGGAAGGATGTTTTCGA
This sequence comes from uncultured Pseudobutyrivibrio sp., assembly GCA_902775195.1. GTDB lineage: Bacteria > Bacillota > Clostridia > Lachnospirales > Lachnospiraceae > Pseudobutyrivibrio. The sequence goes on along the minus strand of CACYLQ010000129.1, from coordinate 2,871 downwards.
CACCTTTATTTCTAAGCTTCCAGCAACAATTCTTCTTACAGTTTTATCAGTTTTACTTACTATCTTAATATCAATACCACTTGGAATCATTGCAGCAGTAAGACACGATAGATTTACTGATTACTTTTTGCGCTTTTTTAGCTTTGTAGGCAATTCAATGCCAAACTTTTTCATAGCCCTATTGTTGATGCAGCTGCTTGCCATAAAGCTTGGAATACTTCCAGTTATATCAAGCGGCACCAGTATCCAAAGTGCTATTATGCCTACCCTTACACTTGCTATTGCCATGTCATCAAAATATATGAGACAGGTTCGAGCAACAGTTCTTGAGGAACTGAACAAGGATTATGTAGTAGGTGCAAAAGCCAGAGGTGTTAGAAACAGTATCATTCTTTGGAAGAGTGTAATAAAGGCATCCATGCTTACAATAATTACACTGCTTGCTCTTTCAATAGGAAGCTTGCTTGGTGGTACAGCCATCATCGAAAGCATCTTTATGTGGGATGGAGTAGGAAAGCTTGCGGTAGACGCCATCACCATGCGTGACTATCCAATGATACAGGCTTATGTTGTGTGGATGGCCATTATCTATGTAATGGTAAATCTTGTGACAGATTTGCTGTATCACTTACTGGACCCTCGTATCAGATTGGGGGTGGCAGAATAATGAGTACACCAACAATCAGAAAACAAAAAATAAAAAGAACAACAGTAAAAACCAGATTAATCATATTTGGAACTTTGGCAGTATTACTTTTGATTGGTTCTATATTTTCCAGTTATCTTACACCATACGACCCATATCTTCAGGATTTATCAAATGCCAAGGCAGCGCCATCTATGGAGCATTTGCTGGGTACAGATAGATACGGAAGAGATATGCTTTCCCGTGTAATCATCGGAAGTAGAACCAGCATTTATTCCACACTTCTTCTTGTGGCTATAATCACTGCATTTGGAACAGCCATCGGCGTCATCTGCGGATGGTTTGGTAAATGGATTGATGTAATTTTAATGCGTATTTCAGATATGTTTTTGGCATTTCCAGGACTTGTTTTTGCCCTTGCAGTTGCAGGAGTATTAGGTGGTGGCTTGCAGAATGCAATCATCGCTTTAGCTGCAATATCATGGCCGAAGTATGCCCGTATCGCCAGAAGCCAGACCTTAGCTCAAAAGGAAACAGTTTATCTTAGAGCTGCGAAACTATCGGGGAGTTCAACAATAAAGATTATTTTCAAGCACATTCTTCCTAATATTATGGGACCAATCCTTGTTACTTCAATGCTTGATATTGGAACCATGATGATGGAGCTTGCAGGACTTAGCTTCCTTGGACTTGGTGCAAAGCCACCTACAGCGGAGTGGGGAAGTATGATGAGTGACACAAGAAGTCTGATTACAATTGTGCCATGGGTAACACTTGCACCAGGTATCGCAATCTTTATTTCGGTCATGATATTTAATCTGCTAGGTGATACCATTCGCGATTATGCGGACCCAAAGAATAGGGAGGTGAGAAGCTAATGAGTGTACTTTCCTATGAAAATGTAGATATTTCCTATAACGGAAATACGGTAGTAAAGGATATAAATTTAAAGCTGGAGGAAGGGGAGATTCTTGGAATCGTTGGTGAATCCGGCTCTGGAAAAACCACTGTTATAAAGGCGGCTATGAACCTTCTGGGAAAAGGAGGCCTTGTAACAAGAGGTGATATTTGGTTTAAGGGAATGGATATCCCAGATTTATCTGAAAAACAGATGAGGAAAATCAATGGCCCAGAAATAGGTATGATTTTCCAAAATTCAGGGTCAGCCTTTTGTCCTATCAGAACTGTAGGAGACCAGTTGTATGAAGCCATGTGTTCCCATGAAAAGATTTCAAAGGATGATTTCAGAACAAAGGCAACAGAGCTTTTTGAAAAAATCGGCTTCAGTGATGTTCAAAGAATCCTAAAAAGCTATCCCTTTGAATTGTCAGGCGGCATGCAGCAGCGTGTAGGAGTTGCAGCAGCCATGCTTTTGAATCCAAAGGTCATCCTTGCAGATGAGCCAACATCAGCCTTAGATGTTTCAATCCAAAGGCTTGTTATAGATGAGATGCTAAAGGTCAGAGAGCTGTTTGGAACCTCCATGATTATCGTCAGCCACAACATCGGTGTAATAGGTGTTATGGCAGACAATCTGATAGTTATGAAGGACGGCCAGATAATAGAGTATGGCAAAAAGGATGAGGTGTTAAATTCTCCAAAGGAGGAATACACTAAAAAGCTTATGTCCGCTGTGCCAAAGCTGAAGAGGTGAGAGAGTGAAAAAAGTATTAGAAGTAAATAATCTTACCAAAACCTTTAAAGGCAAGAATAAGCAGGAATTCACTGCGGTTTCTAATATAGATTTTTGCCTATATGAAGGAGAGTGCCTTGGAATCATTGGTGAAAGCGGCAGTGGTAAAAGTACCACAGTTAATATGATTACCAGATTGATAGAACCAACAGATGGAACTATCACTATTGATGGAGAGGATATTACACATATCAAAGGAAAGGCACTGCAAAGCCTTTATAAAAAGCTGCAGATGGTTTTCCAGTCTCCAATAGAATCCTTTGATCCTAGGTGCACATTAGGAGATGGAATTGCAGAAAGCCTTAGGAATAATGGCTTTAGCAAAAAAGAGGCGGCTGCAGCAGTAGAAAAGGTCTTGGAAAAATGTGGACTGGATAGAAGCTTTGCAGGACGTTTCCCACATGAGGTCAGCGGAGGCCAGTGCCAAAGAGCGGCAATAGCAAGAGCTTTGGCCATTGAACCAACAATCCTGATTTGCGATGAGGCCACATCTGCACTGGATGTGACAATCCAAAAGGAAATAATAGATTTG